>NZ_MEGA01000043.1:0-16748 GCF_001725695.1 Microbacterium sp. SCN 71-21 | reverse complement strand
GTCGCGGATGAACGCTTCGTACAGCGGGCGCCCGATGAGGCCGATGGCACGCTCCTCCAGATTGCCGGCGGAGGCGGCGTCGAATTCGCCCGCGAGCTCCGTCACCTTGCGGCGGGCCTCGTCCGGCGAGAACGCCGCATGGAAGAACTGGTTGATTGTTCCGAGGTTGATCGGGAGAGGGAACACCGTGCCTCGGTGCGTCGTGTAGACCCGATGCACGTAGTCCGTGAACGTCGTGAACCGATTGACGTACTCCCACACGGTCGCGTTGGAGGTATGGAAGAGATGAGCGCCGTAGCGATGGACCTCGATGCCGGTGCTCGCCTCGTCCTCGCTGAAGGCGTTCCCTCCGATGTGATGCCGCCGGTCGATCACGGTCACCTTGCGACCGGACGCGGCGGCCCGTTCGGCGATCGTTAGTCCGAAGAATCCGGAACCGACGACGAGCAGATCCACGAGGGCTCCCTTCATTGTGCGCCGGGTCCGCGCACGAACACTGAAGTGTACCGTCGCCCGAAAACCACCCCGCTCCCCGCCGCGGGGTGCACGACGCGCGCGACCTAGGATCATCTCGTGACCGACGCCACCCCGACACGCCCAGCCCACCGGCGCGGGCTCGCACACCCCCGGCTGGCCGAGGTCGGCCTCGCTGCGGCAGCGGTGATCGTGACGATCGCGATCGCGACCGCACGACTCCTCGTGTCCCCGTCGTTCTACTTCGCGGACGACACTCAGCTCGGTTCGGTCGGCATCTGGCACGAGCTCGGGGTCTTGGCGCAGTCGGGAACGTTCCCGATCCTCAATCCGCATGCCTGGCAGGGTGGCAACTACTTCGCCGAGGGGCAGTGGGGGCTGTTCAACCCGCTCGCCTGGGTCATCGGCATCGGGAGCGTCGCGACGACGAACATCCTCGGGTATGTGACCGTCGTGAAGATCGCGGCATTGGGCTGCTTTTCCGCAGGATCGTTCCTGGTCGCCCGGTCGTACGGGGCATCCGCCTGGTGGTCGGCCGCTGCCGCCGTCATCATCCCGACCGCGGGTTTCACCGTCTACATGGACGCGCCAAGCTGGGTGTCCGGTCTGTTCAACGCGGCAGCGTTCGCGTTCACCTGGTGGGGGGTGCGCCGCATCCGGGTCGGCGGTGGACCGCTTCCTTATCTGATCAGCGCCTATCTCCTGATCACGTTCGGCTACGTCTTCGGTGTCATCATGCTGGTGCTGCTGCTCGTCATCAGCATCGCCGACGCAGCCGTCCGACGCGAATGGCGGGCGGTGCGCAGACTGGCGTACGCCTCCGTATTCGGCGCGCTGGTGTCCGTCGCGGTCTTCCTGCCCGGTGTGCTCACGGCCGGCGTGACCGCGCGCGGCACGACGCGCATCCTCCAGACCTGGTTCCTCAACGCCGACCTGTCCGATTTCGGCGGGATAGCCTCACCAACGGCCACCATGTCCATCGGCGCATGGTGGGGCCCCGCGACGCACGCGCCGATGATGTCGATCTCGTGGGCCCTCCCTCTCGCCATCGCCTTCTGGGGTGTACTCCGCCGGGGCTGGCGCGACCTCGTCGTGCCCCTCGTCCTCGCCGCGGTCGCGGTCGCGATCATCATCGGCCCCGACCAGATCGGGCCCATTCGCTGGCCGGTGCGTTTCCTGCCCTACCTGACAGTCGCGATCGTCATCGTCTGGGCTGTCATGCTCACGCGCGGATTCCCTCAGAAGCTCGGCCGCCGCGGACTCACGGCGATGCTGATCGTGACGCTCGCGCTGGGATACCTCGCGTGGACGCAGACCCCGACCGCGAAGGTCCTCGCCGGCACCTTCCTCGCGACGACGATCGCCTTGGTCGCGATCTATCTGATCGGCACTCAACGGCGATGGAACTGGCCTCCCGGGACCAGATCTGCGATCGCAGCGATCGTCGTGGTGGCCGGAACGATCTCGGTCACCGTGCCGCAGCTTTACGAGTACCGGACTACGCCGCTGCCGACCTTCGCCACGCCGACAACGGCAGACCCCATGGAGAAGGTGCTCACCGACGGTGTCAACGACGGGTTCGTCGTCGGTGACGTCTATTCGGGTGTTGGGGATCCCGCGTCCTTCGACGAGCTCCTCGTCGGGAACCTCTGGTATTTTTCGCCGACCGAGGTGAGCAACGTCTACACGGTGCTGCCCTACACGGCCTTCACCAACGATCTGTGCATCGACCTGCGCGGCTCGACGTGCGAGACCGCCTACGCCACTCTCCTGTCGACTGACCCGACGACCGGCAGAGTCGTCGCCGATCTGCTCGGCGTGAACACGATCATCGCGACGCGCGCGACATACCCCACGGCACCTCCCGCGGCACCGGGGTGGCATCTGATGCGCAGCGGTTCGACGGTGTGGGTGTACGAACGCGATACTCCTGGCCCGACGGCGGGCGGGGTGGTGGCGACGAGCGCGGGCACGCAGGTCACGGTGACGAGCGAGTCGGACACCGAAGTCACGCTGCGCATCGACGCGCTCGGGTCCGATCCGAGCGCCACGCTGAGCCGGCTCGCCTATCCCGGCTACTCCGTCAGCGGTGCAGCCCTGGCAGCGCCGGTGCGCGGCTACCTTCTGACGGTGGATCTGTCGCACGCCTCGGTCGGGCAGATCGTCACCATCAGCTTCCGCCCGCCGGGGTGGACGCTCGAGCTCACCTCGCTCGCGATCGCCGTCGTGCTCGGCATCTGGTGGCCGATCTCGCGCGTCTTCATCGCGCGCCGTCGTAGTGCACGAGCACCACGGGAGCACGCGGAATCGCTCCATTAGACTCGACCACCGAACCGACCCGGCGTCGGAGGAAGCGAATCCGGTGGCAGACATCACGAAGGTCGACGACGCGGGGGGATCCGGGCCAGACGGTCTCCTCCTCAAGCTCATCAAGGATCGGCGCGTCGCGTTCCTGATCGTCGGTGGGATCAACACGGTCGTGGGGTTCCTCTGGTTCGTGGTGTTCGAGCTGACGGTGGGACGCCTGTGGGGCTACATGGCGACCCTCGTGTTCTCACACATCGCGAGTGTCCTGTGCGCGTTCTGGATGCACCGCCGGTTCGTCTTCCGAGTGCGGGGTCACGTATGGCGGGACCTCGCCCGCTTCGAGGTCGTGCAGCTCGTCGCCTTCGGCATCAACCTCGTCGCCCTGCCGCTTCTGGTCGAGGCCGTCGGGCTCACTCCCATCGTCAGCCAGGCGATCATCGTGGTCGTCACGGTCACCCTGAGCTACTTCGGACACCGCTACTTCAGCTTCCGGAGGAAGGAAACCTCGTCATGACCTCCCCCACCCTCTCGGTCGTCCTCCCCGTCTACAACGGCGAGAAGTACGTCGCCGAGGCTCTCGACTCCGTGCTGGTCGATACCGACACCGACATGGAAGTGATCGTCGGCGATCATTCGTCGAGCGACCGCACGGCCGACGTCATCGCACGATACGCGGCGGATCCGCGGGTGCGGGTCGTGCAGATCCCTGCCGGGGGCTACGTGCAGCGGGCCTGGAACGCCGTATCGGCCGAGGCTCGCGGAACCTACGTGAAGCTCGTCTGCGCCGACGACGTCGTCTACCCGGGCATCCTCGCCCGCCAGGTCGCACTGCTCGAGGCCAATCCGGGTGCCGTCCTCACGGCGTGCCCGCGCGACGTGACCGATGCCTCGGGTAACGTCCTCATCCGCTCGATGGGGCTGCAGGGCGTCAAGTCGAAAATGGCCGGCACGGACACCGCACGCGCACTCGTGCGCGCCGGGAGGAACATCCTGGGCGAACCGGGCTGCGTGACGATGCGCCGGGACGCGTTCGAACGCGCCGGCGGCTGGTTCGGAGATCTCTCCCCCTACCTGATCGACATGGCAACCTATACCCGAGTGCTCCTGGAGGGCGATTTCGTTCCGGATCTCGTGACGGGCGCGACGTTCCGCCTCAACGCCGATCAGGGCTCCGTGGCCCAGTCGGCGTCGCAGGCCGAGCAGGCTCGTCGCTTCCACGCCTGGATGCGCACGGAGCACCCTCAGGTCATCAGCGCAGGCGACGTTCGGGTCGGTGACTTCCGGGCCGGGATGAACTCGCGGCTACGACGGGTGACCTTCGAGGTTCTCAAACGGAGGATGGCGTGACGTCGCGCTACGTGCACCGGGTCTCCATCGTCGTTCCCGTCTACCAGGGGGAACGCACACTGCGCGACCTGTTCGCCGAGATCCTCCCGCTCACCGAAGACTTCACGACACCCGCCGGGGCGACGGCGCGCGTCGAGGAAGTCGTGTTGGCATGGGACAACGGACCGGATCGTTCCGACGACGTCATCCGCGAGCTCATCACCGAGTATCCGTTCGCGAAAGCGGTCTGGTTGAGCCGCAATTTCGGTCAGCACGCTGCGACGCTGGCCGGCATCGCCTCCTCGGGCGGTGAGTGGGTCGTCACCCTCGATGAAGACGGCCAGCACGACCCGGCCCAGATCAGCGTGCTGCTCGACGCTGCACTGAGCGAACGGGCGACGGTCGTGTACGGGGTCGGCGACAACCCGGCGCCCCACGGCGCCGTGCGCAATGCCGCCTCGAAGGCGGCAAAGCGCATCCTCGAGTCGGTGTTCGGAGGCTCGGGCGCGAGCGATTACAGCAGCTTCCGCCTGATACTCGGCGAGATCGCACGCAGCGTCGCGGCGTACTCAGGCACCGGGGTCTACCTCGATGTTGCCCTGTCGTGGGTCTCCCGTCGTACCGTGACCGCGCCGGTCCGCCTGCGCGAGGAGGGCGACCGCTCCTCCGGGTACTCCTACAGGCGGCTGCTCGCGCACTTCTGGCGAATGATCCTCACGTCGGGTACTCGCGGCCTGCGTCTGGTCACGTGGCTGGGAGTGATCTTCGCGGCAGGCGGCGTGCTGTTCGCGATCTATCTGACCGTCGCCCGTTTCGTCTGGGGCAACGTTCCGGATGGGTGGACCTCTCAGATGGTGCTGACCGCGATCGGCACCGGCGCGGTACTCGTCGCGCTCGGGATCATCGCCGAGTACCTGGGCGTCGCCGTGAACATGGCTCTCGGACGGCCGTCGTATCTGATCGTCCGCGACCCGGCGACGGGGCCTCTCGGTGCACCGAGGTCAGACGACCAGCGATGAATCCCGACTGGGTGATCGGCGGCGGCGGACTGCTCGGTTCCGCGATCCGGCGCGCGGTCACCCACACGTGGGCGACTCGCGTCCGGTGGGATGACGCGGACACGGCGGAGGCAGATCTCCGACACGCGGTCGACACGTTCGTCGCCCAGCCGGGACCGTTGCGTATCTACTGGTGCGCAGGGAAGGGCGTGACGGCGACGCCCGCGGCCGAACTCGCGCGGGAGATCACCACATTCCACGCTTTCCTCGATGCGCTCCGCGGCCAGGATGCCGCCCGCACGACGGTGTTCCTGGCTTCTTCGGTCGGCGGCGCCTACGCGGCAGCGACCGCGCCCCCGTTCACGGAACGAACGTCCGCGCGGGCCGCCTCCGCCTATGGCGAGGCGAAACTCGATATGGAACGCTCGCTGTCGGCGTGGACGGAGTCGACCGGCGGGCGGGCGGTCATCGGACGCATCACGAACCTCTACGGTCCGGGTCAGGATGTCTCGAAGGCCCAGGGCCTGATCTCCGTGGCCCTGCGGAGCTATCTCACGGGCGCCCCCGCCACGATCTTCGTGTCGCTGGACACCCTCCGCGATTACCTGTTCGTCGACGACGGTGCGGCGATCGCCGTGGCCGCCACGCGGCGCGCCGAGGCGGGCGAGGCCGGCTGCGCGACACTGAAGATCCTCGGGTACGGGACCGCAGTGTCCGTGGGGGCGGTACTGGGTGAGATCGCCCGGCTGCGTCGAACCCGCGCTCCGATCGTGCTCGCCGGCGGTGGGCAGGGAGGGCAGGCCCCCGATCTGAGGGTTCGCTCCACGGTCTGGACCGATCTCGACGCGCTCGCGACCACCACACTTCCGGCGGGAATTCAGCGCACATATGACAAGATGCTCCGTGACTTCGCATGCGGCACCGCGCGCACTCCAACCGGCCCCTGATGAGATCGCCCACCGCGCTCTCGGGCTGCGCGAGAACCACGGAAAACGCCATGCTTTCGCTATAGGATCGGTGGAATGTTGACCTCAGATGGAGAGGCCGCTTCGCGCGCCCGCCGGCTGGAGGCCATCCCGCTTCGCCCGGTCGGAGCCGTGACCGGGCGGGGCGCCTCGTGGGCGGCGGTGCGCAGCATCCTGTCGCACCGCGAGATGCTCGGACTCCTCGTCCGCCGCGATCTGAAAGCGCGCTACAAGGACTCCGCTCTGGGTTTCCTCTGGTCTCTCATCCGACCCCTCATCCAGCTGCTCATCTACTTCATCGTGATGGGCCAGTTCCTCGGCGCCGCCAAGAACATCCCCGACTTCGCGGTCTACATCTTCGCCGGTCTGTCCGCGGTCGGCCTCTTCACGGAGATCGTCGTCGGCGGCACCAGTTCGGTCCTCTCCAACGCAGGCCTCGTGAAGAAGGTCTACCTCCCCCGCGAGGTGTTCCCGTTGTCGAGCGTGGGCTCTGCGCTGTTCAACTTCAGCATCCAGCTGATCGTGCTCCTCCTCGCGACACTCATGGTCGGGAAGCCCCCTCTGCACTGGGAGCTCGTCTACGCAGTCCCGTCGGTGCTGGTGATCGTGATCTACGGCACCGCATTCGCACTGCTGTTCTCGGCGGTGAACGTGTACCTGCGGGACACCCAGTACCTGGTCGAGGTGATTACCATGCTCCTCTTCTGGGCGAGTCCCATCGTGTATTCGTGGGCGATGGTGAAGACCCTGATCGCGTCCCCGATCCTTCTCGAGGCCTACACGAACAACCCGCTCACTCTCGCCGTGCTCGGCTTCCATCGAGCCTTCTGGGTCGCCGGCGGCGATATCGAGTCGCCGGGCGGGCTGGCCCTCCGTCTCGGGATCTCGGTCGTGGTCGGCCTCGTGCTTCTCATCCTCTGCCACCGCGTGTTCGTGCGCCTGCAGGGCAACTTCGCCCAGGAGCTCTGAGCCCGATGACTCCCCCGCCCGCGATCGCGACACCCTCCGACGACCTGCCTTCGGTCGAAGTCGCCAAGATCGCGCACGTCTCGAAGCGCTTCACGATCCGCAAGGACTCCTCCATCAAGGAGCGCATCGTCACCTTCGGTCGCGCCGGCCGCCGCCACCGCCAGGACTTCTGGGCCTTGAACGACGTGTCCCTCGACATCTTCGCCGGCGAGACGATCGGTCTCATCGGGCACAACGGATCTGGCAAGAGCACGCTTCTGAAGGTGATCGGCGGGATCATCGAGCCGACGACGGGTACCGTCGAGGAGCGCGGTCGGCTCGCGGCGCTGCTGGAGCTCGGTGCGGGTTTCCACCCCGACCTGACCGGTCGCGAGAACATCTTCCTCAACGCCGCCGTGCTCGGGCTCAGCCGCGAGCAGACCGAGGAGCAGTTCGACGACATCGTCGCCTTTGCAGCGATCGGCGACTTCATCGACACCCAGGTGAAGTTCTACTCCTCCGGCATGTACGTCCGGCTCGCGTTCGCGGTCGCGGTGCACACCGATCCCGACGTGCTTCTCGTCGACGAAGTACTGGCGGTCGGTGACGAGGCATTCCAGCGCAAGTGCATGGATCGCATCCGCGAGTTCCAGCGCCAGGGTCGGACCATCATCCTCGTGAGCCACTCGCTCGACCAGGTCTCCGAGCTGTGCAGCCGGTGCGTTCTGCTCGACAAGGGTCACGTCGTCTTCGACGGCAAGCCGTCGCTCGCGGTGGCGAAGTTCCGCGACCTGCTGGAGGAGCGCCGCATCGCCGAACGCGACGCAGCCAAGGGCACCCGCGCGCGCCCGCAGGGAGCGATCGAAGATGTCACCGCGGTGCCTGCGGGATCCTCGGTCGGCGACTCCCTCGAACCCGGCCAGGACCTCTCCATCACCGTGCGCGTTGCAGCGGAGGCTCTGTCCTCGTGGACATGCCGCATCCAGATCGACGATGCGATGGGGCAGAAGGTCTTCGTCACGGGCACCGACTGGCTCGGAATCACTCCGCCGGCATTCGCCGGGGCATGCGATCTCACGTTGCTCCTGAGGCGCCCGGCTCTCGGGGGCGGAAAGTACTTCGTCAACGCCACACTGTTGGACGAGTCGGGCCAAAGTCTCCACAACGTGATGCAGGCGACGTCCTTCAACGTCGTTCCCGACCCGCGGGCCATCGGCTTCGTGCGGATCGACGTCGACGCCGACTTCTCCTCAGGAGTGTGACCCCTCCGGCCGCGAGCTCTGAACCCTGGCGCGGGTAGGGTGCGACTACTGGCCCTGTGCGGCGTAGAAGGCCTCGGTCGATTCTTTCGCCGGCGCCCACCACGACTCGTTCGCCCGGTACCAGTCGATGGTCTTCGCGATCCCGTGATCGAACGACCCGTACGTCGGGAGCCAGCCGAGCTCGGTGCGCAGTTTCGTGGAATCGATCGCGTAACGCAGATCGTGCCCGGCGCGGTCCGTCACGTGATCGTAGGCATCGCGAGGCTGGCCCATGATCTCGAGGATGAGCTCGACGACCTCGCGGTTGTTCTTCTCGCCGTCGGCGCCGATCAGATAGGTTTCGCCGAGCCGCCCCTGCTCGAGAATGGCGAGAACGGCCGACGAATGGTCGTCGGCGTGGATCCAGTCCCGGACATTCTCGCCCGCGCCATAGAGCTTGGGCCGGATGCCGCGCAGCACGTTCGTGATCTGCCGCGGGATGAACTTCTCGATGTGCTGGTACGGGCCGTAGTTGTTCGAGCAGTTCGAGATGGTCGCACGGACCCCGAACGATCGCACCCACGCGCGCACGAGCAGGTCGCTTCCGGCCTTGGTCGAGGAGTAAGGCGAGGACGGGTTGTACGGGGTCGACTCGGTGAACCGCGCCGGATCGTCGAGCTCGAGATCCCCGTAGACCTCATCCGTGGAGATGTGGTGAAAGCGGGTGTCGTAGCGTCGTGACGCCTCCAGCAGCACGTAGGTGCCGATGATGTTCGTGTCGAGGAAGGGCCTCGGATTGGCGAGCGAATTGTCGTTGTGGGACTCCGCGGCGTAGTGCACGACGGCATCCGCGTCGCGCACGAGAGGATCCACAGTGGATGCTTCCGCGATGTCGCCGTGCACGAACGTCACACGTTCGTCGGGAAGCCCGTCGAGAGAGGCCCGATTCCCCGCGTAGGTGAGCTTGTCCAGCACGGTGATGTGGTGGTCGGTGTTCTCGACGGCATAGCGAACGAAATTCGACCCGATGAAGCCGGCTCCGCCGGTGACGAGGAGTCTGCTCATAGGCATCCACAGTAGTCCAGCAGGTCTGCGTGATTGGTGTGCGGCGGCGACCTACGCGAGAATGGACGAATGCGCGGAATCATCCTGGCCGGCGGAACCGGATCGCGGCTTCATCCGATCACTCTCGGCGTGTCGAAGCAGCTCGTTCCGGTCTACGACAAGCCGATGATCTACTACCCGCTGTCGACGCTGATCCTCGCCGGCATCCGCGACATCCTGATCATCACCACTCCCCACGACGCCGACCAGTTCGAGCGACTGCTGGGCGACGGCTCGCGTTTCGGCGTGTCGATCACCTACGCGCAGCAGCCATCTCCCGATGGTCTCGCGCAGGCGTTCGTGCTCGGTGCCGACCACATCGGATCCGACTCGGTCGCACTCGTTCTCGGGGACAACATCTTCTACGGCCAGGGTATGGGCACGAGGTTCCGCAACTACACGGAACTCACCGGCGGCGTGGTGTTCGGCTACTGGGTCGACGATCCCACCGCCTATGGCGTCGTCGAGTTCGACCCTGACGGACACGTGGTGTCGCTGGAAGAGAAGCCGACGATCCCGAAGAGCAACTATGCGGTACCGGGTCTCTACTTCTACGACAACGACGTGGTCGAGATCGCGCGGAACCTCGCGCCGTCACCTCGCGGGGAACTCGAGATCACGGACGTGAACCTCGAGTACCTGCGCCGCGGAACCCTGCACGTCGAGGTGCTCCCCCGCGGCACGGCGTGGCTCGACACCGGCACGTTCGACTCGCTGAGCGAGGCGACCGAGTTCATCCGCACTGTCGAGAAGCGTCAGGGACTGTCGATCGGATGCCCCGAAGAGGTGGCGTGGCGGCTCGGCTTCCTCAGCGACGAGGAGCTGCGCGAGCGCGCGGAGCCGCTCGTCAAGAGCGGGTACGGCACCTACCTGTTGAAGGCGCTCGAGCGAGGTCGCTGACCCCCCGGAAAAGTAGTTCATCACCCCCGAAAGTCGGTCGTTTGTCGTGACGGTTCAGCTCCACTCAGGTCGATTCGCGATGTACTCGGCGACCCGGCAGTGGAACCCCGGCGACGAGTTCATCCTCGCCGGGACGCGACGCATCATCGACGCGGCATTCGGCCCGCTGGATCCGGTGCTCTACGACCGCAACCCGGACGTGCGACCGGCGGATGGAACGACGATCGGCGCCCGAAACCTCCGGCGTCCGCTCGATGAGACCGCGGGGGCGCTCTACGAGCGGCTCTCCGCGCACCTGCGGCTGGGCTTCTCGAGCAACTCCGTCAAGTTCGATTCCGACCTCTCCTCCGTGAGTCTCGCCCTCATGGCGGGCAGCCCGGAATGGGCGTCGGATCGGTGCTGGAGCTTCTACGACCATGTCTTCCGCCACCGCATCCCCGTGATCGGCCTCGGGCTCGGTTCCATGCCGGAGGAGCGGCCCGAGTTCGTGGATGTCGCCCTCGGCAAGGCTGTGGCGCTCACCACACGCAGCCGGAGCCTCGCCCAGACCCCGCTTGCGCGTCGGTTCGACATCGCGTACCTGCCCTGCCCCGCGCTGCTGTCGGCGCCGACGACGCGCGAGGTCACCTCGGTGACACGGGCCGCGTCCGTTTGAGTGGTGGTCTTTCGCTTCGTTGCGATGATCAGCTGTCGTTAGTTTAGGCGGCGGTGATCTCGGGGAGTATCACCGCCTCGTCGATGGTGGGGGTGGTCGCGGTGAGCTCGGTCATGGAGGCTTCGGAGAAGTAGCGGCGGTCGGCGGCTTCCCATTCGTCGTGTTGCTCGACGAGGACGGAGCCGGCCAGGCGGAGCAGGGCGGCGTTGTTCGGGAACACGCCAACGACGTCGGTGCGGCGCTTGATCTCCCGATTGAGGCGTTCCAGCGGGTTCGTGGACCAGATCTGTCGCCAATGCCGGGCGGGGAACGCTTTGAACGCGAGGATGTCGTCACGGGCGTCGGTGAGCATCACGGCGGTCTTGGGGTGGACGCGCTCGATCATGCGCACGACTTCGTCGAACTGGGCATCGATGTGCTCGGCGTCGGGTTGGGCGAAGATCGTGCGGATCACGCTGGCGACCATCTCCTGCCGGCCCTTCGGGAGGGCGGTCAGGACGTTGCGCATGAAGTGGACGCGGCAGCGCTGCCAGGCGGCGCCCTGCAACACGGTCGCTGCGGCCTTCTTCAGTCCGGCGTGGGCGTCGGAGATCACCAGCTTCACCCCGCCCAGACCTCGTGTCTTCAACGAGCGCAGGAACTGCTTCCAGAACTCCTCGGTCTCGCTGTCTCCGACATCGAAGCCCAGCACGACCCGCCGCCCGTCAGCGGCGACGCCGATCGCGACGACGACCGCCTGGGACACGACACGGTGGTCGATGCGGACCTTGCAGTAGGTCGCGTCGAGGAACACGTAGGGGTAGGCGATGTCAGACAGCGAGCGGTCGCGGAACGATGCGACCTCGGCGTCGAGCCCTTGGCAGATGCGGGACACCTCGGACTTCGAGATGCCAGTGTCAGCGCCGAGCGCTTTGACGAGGTCATCGACCTTCCGGGTTGAGACGCCGTGGAGGTAGGCCTCCATCACGACCGCGAACAAGGCTTGGTCGACCCGGCGGCGCCGCTCCAGCAGCGACGGGAAGAACGACCCCTGCCGCAACTTCGGGATCCGCAACTCCAGATCCCCAGCCGTGGTCGACAGCACCCGCGGCCGGGAACCGTTGCGGGTAGTCGTGCGCTCGCTCGTGCGCTCGTAGGGGGCGGCGCCGATGAATGCGGCTGTCTCCGCGTCGATCAGCTCCTGGTAGAGCCGCTCGGTCGCGGCTCGGATGCGGTCGGTGGTGCCGGTGAGCTTCAGTTCCCCGAGCAGCTCGAGGAGGGCAGACTGGTCAAGAGCCATCGTGCGGTGTCGTCTTTCTGTGTGAGTTCTTGGTCGTTCTCACTGACCATCGCACGATGGCTCACCCCGTCGCGGTCACGACGCCGCGGGCCCGAAAGACCACCACCCCGCGGGACTCCAGGGTGACACGCGTCGGCATCGCGATCGGCGTGCCCTACGAGGACGCCGTGTGGGCGAACGGACTCGATACGGCGTTCTACGAGCAGGTGTGCGCCGCGATCGACGATCTGATCGCCGCCTACGGCTCCGAGGTCGCCATCGAGTTCGTCGCCCATTACATCGATGAGATCCCGGTGCTCCGTGAGCGCTTCCCGGACCACGTCGTGCGCTATTCGTTCGACTCCGCGGACTACGCCGATCTGTTCGGCGCCTACGATCTCGTCATCTCCACGCGTGTCCATGGATGCGGCATCTCTGCGTCGCAGGGAATTCCGACCATCAGTCTCGGCCACGACTTCCGATCAGACACGA
Organism: Microbacterium sp. SCN 71-21; assembly: GCF_001725695.1. NCBI lineage: Bacteria > Bacillati > Actinomycetota > Actinomycetes > Micrococcales > Microbacteriaceae > Microbacterium > Microbacterium sp. SCN 71-21. The sequence goes on along the minus strand of NZ_MEGA01000043.1, from coordinate 4,080 downwards.
CCGACGGCTTCCTCAGTGTGAGCGTCGACCTCGCTGGCGGCGCGTCGCTCTCCGATGCATTCAGCGAACTCGCGGGCGCTGCGTCGTCGAGGAACACCGAGTTGATCGCGCATCGCGCCGCCACGTTCGAGGCCTACCTGGATCTGCTGCGGACCCGCGTGCCCGACGGCCTGACAGCCGTGGACTACGGCGAGGGCGGACGCGTCGTATTCCGCGAGGGAGCTCCGCCCGAGGTCGTGTCGCCGCAGGTGGTCTCGTCACTCATCCACGACGCTGCGTCCTTCGCTGCCGAGTTGACCGCCGCACGTTCGTCGAATGACGAGCTCCGACGCGTGCTCGACGAGGTCGAGGCCTCGAAGGCGGAGATGGCTGTCGAGCTCGACGCCGCCCGACAAGCGGTCTCGAGCATGGAGGCGACACGCGCCGCTCGCCGGTCCTGGGGGCAGCGGATCCGCAGCCGTCTGGGCGGAAGCTGACGCCACCGCCTCGTCAGTCGGTCGTGAGAGGGGTGATGTCGGCGAGCGGCGGGTGCCCGCGGTCCTTGTCGGAGAGCTCGGCCTGGTCGAGCGAGATGGGCCAGGAGATCGCTAGTGCGCGGTCCGCGAGGTTGACGAATGCGTACTCGTCCATGCGGTCCGCACTCCAGTGCGCGTTCACGAGGTATGTGTAAGCCGTGTTGGTTTCGAGCGTCTGGTAGGAGTTGCCCACCCCGCTCGGAACGAAGATCGCCGTGGACGGGTCCAACTCGGTGGTGAAGACCGTCCCGAACGACGCGCCGGCTCTCAGGTCCACCCACGCGCCGAACACAGAGCCGGTCGCGGTCGAGATGAACTTGTCCCACGGTTCGGCGTGGATCCCCCGCGTCGTTCCGATCGCGTCGTTGAACGAGATGTTGTTCTGCACGGGCTGAAAGTCGGGAAGCCCCAGCGCCGTCATCTTCTCGCGTTGCCAGTTCTCCTTGAACCACCCGCGATTGTCCCCATGCACGGGGAGATCGACCACCAACAGACCGGGGATCGGGGTCGTGCGAACGGCGAGTTCTTTCCCGTATTCGAGCGCCATCATGTCTCCTTCGCGAACGGCGACGCGGCGATCAGAGCCTTTATCCGGGACGCATCGCCCCAGACACCGGGGGAATCATACGGCCGATCCGGAAACGCGCCGTACTGCAGCGAGATGTCCACGCCGTTCTCGACGATGAATCGCTCGACACGATCGGCGAGAGACTCCGGAACACCGCTCGACGTGTTGATCACTCCGACCAACCCGTCCGCCGTCGAGGCCAGCGCGATCTGCCGACCGAGCTCGTCGACGTCGATGAAGTCGTACAGCGTCCGTCCGGTGGTGAATGGGAAGCTCCGATCGCCCCGATCAGACGCATCGAGGATCTTCCCGAAGATCGACCTGCTTCGCCGGTCATCACCGACGATGTAGAAGGCCCTCATCCAGAGCAGCTCCGCGCGATCCTCGAGTGCGGCGAAGAGCGAGCGTCGCAGAGCATCCTTCGCGATCCCGTAGAGCGTCACGGGATTGGTCGGAGTGGTGGAGGTGATCGCTCCCTCCCAGTAGCCCACCTCGTGCATCGTTCCCAGCGCGGCGATCCTCACGATGCCGGCGTCCACGAGCCCGGCGAGGAACCGGAAATGTGCCGAGACGGACTCGATGTGCGATCGCGCATTGTGGACGAAGCCGTCCTGCCACGCGAGGTGGATGACAGCGGCGACCTCTGAGGGTGATGCGATCGCGGTGATGTCGAACTCGGGCGACAGCACGTCCGCCTGCAGGATGGTCGCGCGGGGGTCGACGTCATCCGCACGGGCGGTTCGGACGACCGCCCGCACGTCGTAGCCGAGGTCGATCGCCGCAGCGACGACGTGGCGGCCCACGTATCCGCCGGCGCCCGTGACGACCACGGTACGCCGCGGGGATTCGCCGGACGTCATACGCCGTTCCGAACCACGCCGACCACGACCAGTGCAGCGGTGGCCACGATCAGAAGAGTCAGCGGGACGAACCTCACCCGGCGCAGGGCGGCGACGCCCCCTGCCTTCGGCGGCACCGATTGCCGGCCGCCGATGCGCGCCACGATGCGCGGCCGCCAGTTCTTCAGATCGAGTGCTGGCTTCTCGATGAGCGTCCAGCTCACGTAGGCGTAGACATGCACCGCGACGATCACGACCGCGAGGTAGACAGCGCTGCTGATCCCCTGGAGATTGAGACTCGCGGCGAGGAACATCACGGGCCACCCGGCGATGTAGATCCCGTACGAGAGGTCCGCACGACGATCCCATCCGGACAACGCGGTCACACGGGTGCCGAACCAGATGAGGCCATAGGCGAACGCGTACTGTCCGAAGAGGAACCACCCGCCCTTCCACCAGCTCACTGCGGCGATGATGAGCATCCCCATGCCGAGCGCATCGCTGAACGGCACTTTCTCGATGAATAGCTGAACCAGCGTGCCGAACGCGAACGGTGCGGCGAGCTGAAGAACCTGATGGTTCGCAAGGATGCCGCTGACCGACGCCAGATCTCCCACGTGCAGCGCTTGGAACGTCGACAGCATGAGCACGCCGGCCGCGATCGCGCCGCCCACGATCCTCCCTGCGAGAGCCCCGATGAGACCGAGCACGAGCACTGCGAGATAGCAGGCGAACTCGTACATGAGGGTCCAGGCGGATCCGTTCCAGGTGTTGTACCCGTGCGCGACGGCGGGCGTGCTGGCGCCGGTGCCCGAGATCGCCCACTGGTTGAGCATGAGGGTGAAGTTCTTCGCGACGTAGTCCCAGGGCGAGTCGACCGCGACCGAGAAGAACCCCCGGATCGTCCCCCTCTCACCGATCCATGCCAGCGGCGCAAGCGCGAACGCCGTGACGATGAGGATCAGAAACCAGGCGGGGAAGATCCTGACGACGCGATGCCACAGGAACCTCACGGGAGAGCTCGAATTGGTCATGCTCCGCGTGATGAGCATGCCCGACAGAAAGAAGAACCCTGTGACGGCCACACCACCCAGGGAGGTCTCCGCGTGCCACTGCTCGCCGATGTCCACTCCACCGAACAGCCCCGCGACCGGGCCGGCGTGCGAGAAGATCACCATGAATGCCATGAGCCACCGGAGGAATCCGATGGAGTTCTTTCGCGGGTTGAAAGCTGCGTGAAGCGTCGTCATCCGAACCTCAGATCGAGCGGGGGTACGCGGCGCCGGCCACGTCCCAGACTGGCGGTCTGATATTGCTGTACACCGGATTCCGTCCACCGAAGTAGCGTCGGATGTCGCCTTCGACGTCGGCGGAGACGGTGTCGATCTCTGCCACGAATCCGTACCAGTGCGCGGTGCAGATCTCGCTCACCTCAGAACGGATGGCAACCGACACGATCTCGGGGCTCTGATCGACCCAGTCGCGCGCAGCGGTGATCAGGGAATACCCGGACTCGTCCGCGGCGGATCGGACGAGGGCAGTCACCGCGCGGGACTGGGCGACTTCCACCGCTCCGGACGCAAGGAACCCGTCCACATTCCATCGGAACATCGGCGACCGATGGTTGACGATGCGCTGATTCGCCCAGTTGGCGATTTCGTCGCCACTCACTACCCCGGCAGCGAGAGTGGAGCCTCGACCGGCGTGATAGACGAACGCGCCGGTCGCAAGGACATGACGGAAGCCCGCGCTTGTCGCCCGCGCCGACCAGTCCGACTCCTCGCCGTAGCCGCGACCGAAGATGGGGTCCATCAGCCCGACCGCCGACAGCACTCGGGTGGGGATGATCATGGCGAACGAGATTCCCGCCGGGATATCAAGCGTCTCCGTGCCGAATGTCTGCTCGAGGACACGCCCGATCCGATCCGAGACCTCCTGCGTCTCGGCGAAGAGCTCTGTCGCGTTCGGGAGCGAGGACGGGTCGACATTCGTCGACCACGCCGTCACTGACGCGAGGTCGTCGCCCGCGACGGCCACCTTCATCATCACCTCGAGAGAGTTCGCCGCGTAGATGACGTCCGAGTTGGAGATCACGACGTAGTCGTATTCGAGACGGAGGGCGGTCGCGAGACCGAGATTGACATTACGCGGGATACCG
>NZ_MEGA01000042.1:0-17402 GCF_001725695.1 Microbacterium sp. SCN 71-21 | reverse complement strand
CTGCCATCGCCCACGCCCATCGTGGAGCCCGGGTTGAAGCCGAACCAGCCGAGCCAGAGGATCAGCACGCCGAGCGCCGCCGACGTCATGTTGTGACCGGGGATCGGGTGGACCTTGCCGTCCCGGAATTTGCCCAGCCGCGGTCCGAGCACGAGCACGCCCGCGAGCGCCGCCCAGCCGCCGACCGAGTGCACGACCGTCGAACCCGCAAAGTCGCGGAAATTCGCGGCACCGAGCCAGCCGCCGCCCCAGATCCAGTGCCCCGAGATCGGATAGATGAAGGCGACCAGCAGGAAGCTGAAGATCAGGAACGAGCTGAACTTGATGCGCTCAGCCACCGCGCCGGAGACGATCGTCGCCGCGGTGCCCGCGAACACGAGCTGGAAGAAGAACTTCGCCCAGAGCGGCACGCTCGTCCAGTTGATCGAACCGTAGACGCCCTTGTAGGCATCGGCGATCGCCGGAGAATTGTCCGCGCCGCTGACAAACCACAAGCCGCTCAGACCGACAAACGGCGAGCCATCGCCGAACATCAGCCCCCAGCCCAGCACCCAGAACGAGATCGTCGAGGCCGCCGAGCCCGAGACGCGCGCGGCGTTCGAAGCGCTGCTCGCCCGCATCGCCGGCCTCGATGACGCGCCGAGCCTTCGCCGGGTCAGCGTCGGATCCCTCGACGACTACCTGGCCGCGTTCCGCACCGTGCAGGGCGCCGAGGCCTGGCGCAACAACGCCGAGTGGGTGCGCGCGCACCCGACCGCGCTGGGCGCCGCCGTCGCCGAACGGTTCCGCATCGCGGCATCCGTCACCCGCGACGACGAGACCGCGGCACGCGCCGCCCTCGAGCCGCTCCGCGACCACGTGCAGAGTCTGGTACGCGACGCCGTGCTGGTGCTGCCGACCGTGCCCGGCCCCGCGCCCATGCGCACCTCCGACGGCGACCGCGTCGACGCGGTGCGCCAGGCGACCCTGCGCATGACCGCCCCCGCCGCCGTCGGCGGCGCGCCCGCGATCTCGGTGCCGCTGCTCACCGTGCCCTCGCAGCTCGGACCCGCCCCCGTCGGCGTCTGCTTCGTCTCCCGGCCGGGCACGGATGTCGCGCTGGTGCGCTTCGCGCGTCGTCTCGCCGCCGGCCTCGCCCTCCGAAAGGACCTCCCGTGACACTCCCCGGCCCGATCGACCCGCCCGCGCGCCTGCTGATGGGGCCCGGCCCCATCTCGGCGTACCCGAGCGTGCTGCGGGCCATGTCGGCGCCGCTCGTCGGGCAGTACGACCCGTTCATGACGCAGGCGATGGCCGAGACCCAACAGCTCTACCGCGAGGTCTGGGCGACAGGCAACGAGGCGACCCTGCTCATAGACGGCACCTCGCGTGCCGGCATCGAGGCGGCGATCGTCTCGCTCGTGCGCCCGGGCGACCGGGTGCTCGTGCCCGTGTTCGGGCGGTTCGGGCACCTGCTCGCCGAGATCGCCGAGCGTGCGCTCGCGGAGGTGCACACGATCGAGACCGCCTGGGGCCAGGTGTTCACCCCGTCGGCCATCGAAGAGGCCATCGTGCGGGTCAAGCCCACCCTGCTCGCCCTCGTGCAGGGCGACACCTCGACCACCATGAACCAGCCGCTCGACGAGATCGGCGCGATCTGCGCCCGCCACGGCGTGCTGTTCTACTCCGACGCGACCGCGTCGCTCGGCGGCAACCCGTTCGAGGCCGATGCCTGGGGGCTGGATGCCGCCACCGCCGGCCTGCAGAAGTGCCTCGGCGGTCCGTCCGGGTCGGCGCCGATCACGCTGTCGCCCCGCGCGGTCGAGGTGGTCCGCTCGCGCAGCCGCGTGGAGGCCGGCATCCGCGAGGAGGGGGATGCCGCGGCATCCGATTTCGTGCGCTCGAACTACTTCGATCTCGGCATGATCCTCGACTACTGGGGTCCGCGCCGGCTCAACCACCACACCGAGGCGACGAGCATGCTCTACGCCGCCCGCGAGTGCGCGCGCGTGCTGCTGGGCGAGGGCCGCGACGCGGTCATAGCGCGCCACCGGCTCGCGGGTGACGCCATGCTCGCCGGCGTCGAGGCGCTGGGGCTGACGGTCTTCGGCGACGTCGCCCACAAGATGGCGAACGTGGTCGCGGTGGAGATCCCCGAGGGGGTTCCGGGAGACGTCGCCCGCGCCGCGCTGCTCGACGACTTCGGCATCGAGATCGGCACGTCGTTCGGTCCGCTGCACGGTCGCGTGTGGCGCATCGGCACGATGGGCTACAACGCCCGCAAGGACGCCGTGCTCACCACCCTCGCGGCGCTCGAGAGCGTGCTGCGGCGCTTCGGCGCGGCCGTGCCCGTGGGCGGCGGTGTCGAGGCGGCGCGCGACGTGTTCGCGGGGGCGCCCGCGTGACGCTGCCGTCCCTCGGATCGCCCGACCGCATCGCGGCCGCGGCGAGGCGCGTCATGAACCGCTGCGACGAGCTCGCCCGGGTCAGCGCCGCCGACCAGGGCATCGAGCGCGTCTACCTGTCGGCGGAGCACGCCCGAGTGAACCGTCTCGCCGCGGAGTGGATGCGCGAGCTCGGCATGCGCACCCGACAGGATGCCGCGGGCAACCAGCTCGGCCGCCTGGATGTGCTCGATCCGTCGGGCGCGGTGATCTCCGACGCTCCCGCGCTCCTCATCGGCTCGCATCTCGACACCGTGCCCGACGCGGGGCGCTACGACGGCATCGTGGGCGTGCTCATGGGCCTCGAGATCGTGCGTCTGCTGCGCGTGCCCGCGGGCGACAGCGACAGTGCATGGCGCTCGCCGTTCCCGTTCGCGATCGAGGTCGTCGCCTTCAGCGACGAGGAGGGCACCCGCTTCGGCAAGGCGCTCCTCGGGTCGTCGGCGGTCGCGGGACTGTGGAACGACGACTGGTGGGCGCTGACGGATGCCGCGGGCACCACTCTGCGCCAGGCCTTCCTCGAGTTCGGACTCGACCCCGGACGCATCGGTGAGGCCGCGCGACGCCCCGACAGCCTCGTGGGCTACCTCGAGGCGCACATCGAGCAGGGCCCGGAACTCGACCGGCGGGGGGAGGCCCTCGCCGTGGTGTCGTCGATCGCGTCGGCTCGCCGCTTCCAGCTCGTCGTCGAGGGCGAGGCCCGGCACGCGGGCGGAACTCCCTATGACATGCGCCGTGACGCCCTGCTCGGTGCGAGCGAGGCGGCGCTCGCTATCGAGCGCATCTGCCGCACCGAGCATCACATCATCGGCACGGTCGGCCAGTTCGAGGCCTTCCCCGGGGCGGTCAACATCGTCCCCGGCGAGACCCACTTCTCCCTTGACCTGCGCGGCGAGTTCGACGGCGAACGCGACCGCGTGTTCGACGAGATCTCCCGCGAGCTCGACGGCATCATGGGTCGCCGCGGCCTGCGATGGCGCTCACGCGAGGTGCACAACGCCGCCGCGGTCATGTGCGCGCCGCTGCTGCAGGACGTCGTGCGCGAGGGCATCGGCGCGACCGGCGCCCCCGGGGCATCCGATCCGGCGACGATCTTCTCGCGGGCAGGTCACGATGCGATGACGATCGGGGCGATCACCGACGTCGGAATGCTGTTCCTCCGCAACCCCGACGGCATCAGCCACCATCCCGATGAGGCGGTCAGCGCCGCCGACGTCGCCGCGGGCATCCGGGCGCTGGCAGAATCAGTGGTGCTCCTCGGCCACGAGCGCCACTGATCACCGACTCCGGTTCGAAGCGACGCGTAACGCCGCGGAAACATTCGAGCGGATGTTGATGAAATCTCCATCGCCTAGCGTCGAGTGAGTCGCCCCTTGCGCCGCTGCCTCGTCGTTCCCAGAGCACCCGGCGGGTACGTGAGAGACGAGTCCCGACCCGACGCACTCAGCATCTGGAGACACAGCATATGAACATCCGCACCTCGAAGCGCGCGCTGCGCGCGGCGGTCGCCCTTGCGGCGGTCGCCGTGTCGGCCGTCGCCCTGTCCGCCTGCTCGTCGAGCTCGTCGAGCACGACGGCCCCCACGTCGACCGGCGCCGCCTCGGTCGCCCCCGGCACCTACGGCGAGCTGAACCTGCAGCTGTCGTGGATCAAGAACGAGGAGTTCTCGGGCGAGTTCCTCGCCGACGCGAACGGCTACTTCACCGCCGCCGGCTTCTCGAAGGTCAACATGACCCCCGGCCCCTCGACCGGTGCGAGCGAGCTGCTCTCGGGCAAGGCCGATGTGGCCCTCTCCGACGCCGTCTCGATCGGTTCGGTCGTCGCCTCGGAGGGCGCGCCGCTGAAGATCATCGGCACGACCTACCAGAAGAACCCGTTCACGGTGCTCTCGCTGGCCGACAAGGGCAACATCACCAAGCCCTCGGACCTCAAGGGCAAGAAGATCGGCGTGCAGGACTCGAACAAGGCACTGTTCGACGCGTTCCTCGCAGCCAACGGCATGAGCGAGAGCGACCTGACCGTCGTGCCCGTGCAGTACGACCCGGCGCCGCTGCTCTCCGGTGAGATCGACGGCTACATCGCCTACCTCACGAACGAGTCGATCACCGTGGCCGCCAAGGGCTACAGCGTCGCGAACCTCCCGTTCGCCGACAACGGCCTGCCGTTCGTCGCCGAGACCATCACGACGACCGACGACCAGATCGCGAAGAACCGCGACAAACTGAAGGCGTTCCTGAAGGCGGAGATCCAGGGCTGGTCCGACGCGGTCAACAACCCGCAGGCCGGCGCCGAGCTCGCCGTCAACACCTACGGCAAGGACCTCGGACTCGACCTGACCAACTCGATCGCCGGTGCGACCGAGCAGGCGCAGAAGCTCGTCGTCTCCGACGAGACCGCGCAGAACGGCCTGTTCACCATCTCGCAGACCCTGCAGGATGCAACCATCAAGTCGCTCTCGGGCGCCGGCATCACCCTGAAGGCCTCCGACCTGTTCGACATGTCGCTGCTCACCGAGGTCTACCAGGAGAACCCCGGCCTCGTGAAGTACGCCAAGTAATCAGCACCACCACACGGAGAAGAGCGTCGTGACGCAGCCCGCTGTCGAGACCGGTGCCCAGGACAACCTGGGCACCGGCCTTCAGATCACCGCACTGAACAAGGTCTTCACGACCGGCCGCAAGAACGTGGTCGCGCTGCAGGACGCCAACCTCCACACCGCACAGGGCACGTTCCTGTCGCTGCTCGGCCCGTCAGGATGCGGCAAGTCGACGATCTTGCGCATCCTGGCGGGGCTCGAGCAGCCCACCAGCGGAACCACTCGCGTCGACGGCAAGAGCCCCAAGGAGCTCCGCCGCGACCACAAGCTCGGCATCGCCTTCCAGGACTCGGCCCTCATGCCGTGGCGCAGCGTGCTGTCGAACATCCGCCTTCCGTTCGAGATCGCGGGACAGAAGGTCGACAACGACTACGTCACCGAGATGATCGAGCTCGTCGGTCTCAAGGGCTTCGAGAAGGCCAAGCCCGCGCAGCTGTCGGGCGGCATGCGCCAGCGCGTCTCGATCGCCCGCTCCCTCATCCTCAAGCCGCAGGTGCTGCTGTTCGACGAGCCGTTCGGCGCGCTCGACGACATGACCCGGCAGCGCCTGAACCTCGAGCTGCTGCGCATCTGGACCGAGAAGCCCGCGACGACCCTGCTCGTGACGCACGGCATCTCCGAGGCGATCTTCCTCTCCGACCAGGTCGCGGTCATGAGCCCGCGGCCCGGACGCATCAAGGAGGTCATGACGATCGACCTCCCCCGCCCGCGCACCCCCGAGATGATGCGCACCCCGGAGTTCCACGCCTACGTCGATCACGCGTCCGATCTGCTGTTCGGCGCGGGAGGCGCAGCCACCGATGACCACTGACTCCCCGACGAAGGGCCGCGGCGTCACGTTCGAGGACGTCCGTCTCCCGCCGTGGATGACGGGGCTCATCGGGGGCGTCGCCCTCGTGATCGTGTGGTGGATCGTCGGGCTCGCCTGGGTCACCCCGACCGGCCTGCGGCCGATCCCGACGCCGCTCGAGGTCGTCGTCACTATCGCGCAGACCGGGTGGGACTTCTACGCGAAGAACTTCGCCGTGACCCTCGCGGAAGCGGGCATCGGATACCTCTGGGGCAACGTGCTCGCGCTGCTCCTCGCGGCCGTCGTGCTCGTCGTCCCGCGCCTCGAGTCGGTCGCGATGCAGCTGGCGATCCTCACCTACTGCGTTCCGATCGTCGCGCTCGGCCAGATCGCCGTGGTGCTCATCGGCGCCCCGCCGATCGGGCAGCCCTCGGGCACCGCGATCTTCCTCGCCGCCCTCTCGGTCTTCTTCACGACCGTCGTCGGAGCGCTGCTCGGCCTCAAGTCGGCCGACAAGTCGAGCCTCGACGTGGTCACGGTTTACGGTGGGTCGAAGTTCACGCAGCTGGTGAAGGTGCGTCTCATCGCCGCCCTTCCCGCAATCCTCAACGCCCTGCAGATCGCCGTTCCGGCCGCGTTCCTCGGCGCCGTGCTCGGTGAGTTCTTCGGCAAGGTCGAAGTGGGCGTCGGTGTGATCATGGTCATCGCGCAGCAGCAGCTCAATGCGCCCCAGGTGTGGGCGATCGCGCTGCTGAGCGGTCTCGTGGCGATGCTCGGCTACGTGCTCGTCGGGTTCATCTCGCGGGCGATCGCGCCCTGGTCGAAGGGGCGCTCATGACGACGGCCGTCGCGGCATCCGAGTCCGCCACCGACCTCACCCGTACCCTGCGCGCCCAGGCGCGGCGCAGCGTGCTGCGCGCGCTGCTGTGGAGCGTCGTGAACTTCGTCGGCACCATCGTCGCGGTCATCGTGCTGTGGGCCGGCGCCCTGTCGCTGCTGAACGTCTCCAAGTTCGTCGCGAAGGGCCCGCTCGACGTCTGGAACTACCTGTTCGTGGTTCCCGCCGCGGCGACCAACCGCGACAAGATCTTCGCGACCATCGGCGAGACCCTCGCCCACTCGGTCGTCGGCTTCATCGCGGGCCTCCTCGTCGCCCTCGTCGGTGCCATGATCTTCCAGCTGAGCAAGGGCGCCGAGCACGCGCTCATGCCGATCGCCATGCTGCTGAGGTCGGTGCCGCTGGTCGCCATGGCACCCGTGATCATCCTCATCTTCGGTCGCGAGGTCTGGTCGATCGCGGTGATCGGCGGCATCGTGGTGCTCTTCCCGGCGCTCGTGAACATCTCGTTCGGCCTGAAATCCGCCGCACCGCAGATGAACGACCTCGTCACCGTCTACGGTGGCGGCTCGTTCGCGCGCCTCATGAAGGTCGCGATGCCCTCGTCGCTCCCGGCGTTCTTCGCGGCCGTGCGCATCTCCGTGCCCGGCGCCATCACGGGCGCACTGCTCGCCGAATGGCTGGCGGTCGGCGGCGGTGTCGGCGGCAGCATCGGCGGCTACCTGTCGCAGGCGCAGTACAACGCCGTCTGGGCGTCGATCGCCGGGGTCACCGCCGTCGCGCTCGTGCTCTACAACGTCATCCAGATCATCGAGAACGTGGTGCTGGCCAGGATGGGCATGCAGGGCCAGCGGGGCGTGTAGCGCGTGAGCGCCGAACCCGCGATCGTCGGGGGTGCCGCGGCATCCGATCTGCTTGCGGCGGGACTGCTCGGCGCGCACGTGCGCGGACTGCGCAAGGCCCGCGGGCTCACCCTCGTGCAGCTCGCGACCGCGACCGAGCTGTCGCATCCGTTCCTCAGCCAGCTGGAGCGCGGACTCGCCCAACCGAGCCTCGGATCACTGCGCCGCATCGCGGTGGCGCTCGGCACGAGCCCGCTCGAGCTGATCGCCGCGGCCGAGGCGCCGACTGCCGACGTGCCGGCGACCGAGGTGCACCGCGGCGCCGGCGGAGACCTCGAAGCCGACTTCGCCGTCGGGTCGGGGAGGCTGCTGGCCCACCCGGTGCGCCCGTTCCATCCGATGGTCTACGCGGCCGACAACACCGCTCCCGGCGACTACTTCGCCCACGCGGAGGACGAGTTCTCCTACGTGCTCGACGGACGTGTGTGCCTCGACCTCGACGGCGAGGTGACCGAGCTCGGCGTGGGCGACTCGTCGTACTACGCCGGCGGCGTCGCCCACCGCACGTGGTCGGCTGACGGCGCACCGTTCCGGCTGCTGATCGTCAAGCAGCGGCCGCCGCACTCCGCCGCGACCGACTGAGCGTCACCCTCTGCCCGCGTCACCGACCGCCGGCCTGCAGGGCCCGCCACACGCGGTCGCGCGAGAACGGCTGCTCGAACACGCGCACCCCGATCGCGCGGCTGATCGCGTTGCCGATCGCCGCCGACACGGGGTTGTAGGGCGACTCGCTCATCGACTTGGCGCCGAAGGGGCCGAGGTCGTCGTTCGTCGACGCGAACAGCACCTCGGTGTCGGGCACGTCGGCGGACTGCGGCACGCGGTAGGTGCGGAAGACCGGGTTGATCACCCGGCCGTCGTCGCCGATCATGACCTCCTCGTAGAGCGCGCTGCCGACCCCCTGGGCGACGCCGCCCTCGATCTGGCCGCGGCACTGCGCCGGGTTCATGACGAAGCCGGCGTCGGCCGACTGGATGTTCTGCAGGATGCGCACGGTGCCGGTCTCGGGATCGACGGCCACCCGGGTCGCGTGCACGTTGAAGGCGAGCGAGCGCAGGTCGCCGTACTCGGCACCGTCGCCGACGAGCCCCTCCTCGGTGCGCTCCGCAGCGGGCGCCGCGGCCACGAGCTCGCCGAAGCCGACGATCCGCGCAGGGGTGCGCACCCCGTCGCCGGTCACCACGGCCGCCGACTCGTCGGTGCCTGTGAGCGCGGCGGCAGTGAGCCGCATTCGATCACGCAGCGTCAGGCATGCGGCATGCAGCGCCTTGCCGGTCACGGTGATGCCCGCCGACGCGAACGCGCCGGTGTCGTGCCGCACCTCGTCGGTGTCGGCGAAGCGGGCCTCGAGGCGGTCGAAGCCGACATCGAAGACGGATGCCGCGATCTGCCGCAGCACCGTGTGGGTGCCGTTGCCGAACTCCACCGTGCCGGCGCGCAGCACGTAGGTGCCGTCGGGCCGGAGCGTCGCCGTGGTGTGGGCGATGTGTCCGCGCGGGGCCATCGTGGCGATCATCGCCGCGGCCATCCCCTCGCCGACGAGCCAGCCGTCGGGAGCGTCGACGCCGTTGCCGCGCTCGAGGGCGCCCTGGGCGAGGTCGAGGCACTGGTCGAGGCCGTAGCTGCCCCAGACGAGGTCGGATTCGTACTCGTCCTGGTCGGGGTGCAGGTTGTCGCCCTCGACGACGGCGTTGCGGCGCCGCAGGTCGAACGGGTCGATGTCGAGACGTTCGGCGAGCATGTCCATCGCGGACTCCACCGCGAGCACGACCTGCCCGAGGCCGTAGCCGCGGAACGCCCCCGAGGGCACGTTGTTCGTGTAAACGACCTCGGCGTCGAGGCGACGCACCGGGGCGCGGTAGATCGTGGTCGACTCGGCGAGCGAGTGGAACATCACCCCGATGGCGTGGTTGCCGTAGGCGCCGGTGTCGCTCAGCAGGTCGATCTTCATCGCGGTGAGGGTGCCTGCGGCATCCGCCCCGAGGGTCACCGCCACCCGCATCGGATGCCGCACCGACGTGCGCTGGAACTCCTCGGCGCGGCTGAACTCGTAGGCGACCGGGCGGCCGGTGCGCAGCACGGCGAGCGCGACGAGGTCCTCGGCGAAGATCTCCTGCTTGCCGCCGAAGCCGCCGCCCACACGCGCCGTGTGCACGCGCACCCGGTCGGGGTCGAGGTCGAAGATGTGCGCGATCTCGTCGCGCGTGAGGAACGGCACCTGTGTGGACGAGCGGATGACGAGGCGGCCGTCGTCGTCGAGCCAGCCGACGCAGCCGTGGGTCTCGAGCTGCGCGTGCGAGACGCGCTGCGTGCGCCACGTGCCCGACACGGTGACGGCGCTCTCTGCGAGGGCCGCGTCGATGTCGCCGCCGTGCCCCTCGTGCAGCGACGCGATGACGTTGCGGTGGGGTTCGGCGACCCGGTCGGCGGGGGTGCGGTCGGCGTGCAGCAGCGGGGCGCCGGGTGCGCGGGCCGCCTCCGGGTCGAGCACCGCGGGGAGCACCTCGTAGTCGACCTCGATGAGACGGCAGGCCGCCTCGGCGGCGCCGGCGGTCTCGGCGACGACCGCCGCGACCCGCTGCCCGACGTGCCGCACGACGGTGTCGAGCAGCAGCGTGTCGTCGGGGTCGTCGGTGCGGTGCTCGTGACGGCCCGTCGAGTAGTGCACGGCGGGCGCGTCCTCGTGCGTGAAGACGGCCACGACCCCGGGCACCGCGCGGGCGGCGGCGGTGTCGATCGAGCGGATGCGCGCGTGCGCGTGCGGCGAGCCGATCACGCGCAGCACGAGCGATCCGGGCACAGGCTCGTCGAACGTGTACGGTTCGAGACCCTGCACCACGCGCCGGGCGGGCGCGGGGCGCACCGAGCGGCCGACGCCGTCCGCCCCCGCTGTCGGGGCGGGGGAGGTGTCGGCGCCCGGGGCCGCACCGCCGCCCGTGTAGCCGGCCCCGGTCTCCCGCACCGGGCCGAGCACCGCCTCGCGGACGGCCTCGCGGATCGGCCGGTACCCGGTGCAGCGGCACAGGTTGCCCTTGAGGCGCCGGTCGAGGTCGTCGACGTCGTCGGCGTCGAAGGTCGACGCGGTCACGCTCATGCCGGGCGTGCAGAACCCGCACTGGAATCCGAAGTGCTCGACGAGCGCCTCCTGCACCGGATGCAGCTCGTCGCCGGGCGCGAGCCCCGCCGCCGTCGTGACCTCCCGCCCCTGGGCGCGGTGCGCCGGGGTGATGCACGAGTGCACAGGCGTGCCGTCGACGAGCACGGAGCAGGCGCCGCAGTCGCCGGCGTCGCATCCCTTCTTCACGCTCGTCGTGCCGGTCTCTCGCAGCAGCGTGCGCAGGCACTGTCCCGCCCGCGGCTCGGCGTCGCGCGGGGTGCCGTCGACGGTGAACCTCATGCGCCCGCCTCCAGCTCGATGCGGATGCGCTCCGCGAGCGCACGGCTCACGCCGCGGCGCCAGTCGGCCGGCCCGAGCGGGTCGGTGTAGTACGACGGCGCCGATTCGACCGCGGCGGCGAGGGCCGCGGCATCCGGCAGTGACGGGAACCGTCGCACGACCGGATGCAGCGTCGCCGCCGTGATCGCGAAGACGCTCGCGCCGTCGGGGTCGACGCGGCCGGTCACGACGGCACCCGAGCGCCCGAGCTCGGCGAGCGCGATCTTCTGCAGGCGCGCCCGGGAGCGCAGGGCGTACGCGGGGATCTCGATCGCCCGCAGCACCTCGCCGGCCGCGAGGGTGTTCTCGCCGTTGCCCGTGACGAGCTCGCTCACGGGCAGTCGCAGGTCGGTGCCGTCGGGGCGCCACACCCACGCGACGGCGTCGAGGGCGACAGCGAACGACACCATGCCGGCCGCGGCGAACGAGCGGCAGACGTTGCCGCCGACGGTCGCGGCGTTCCAGATCTTGAACGACGCGAGCAGCGCGTGTGCGCCGTCGGCGGCGAGGTGCGCGGCCGTCCAGTCGGCGGGCACGGGCTCGCTGCCCCGTCCCTCGGCCCACGCGACGAGGTGGGCGATCGGGCAGGTCGCGCCGATGCGCAGGCCGTCGGCGGAGATCTCGAGGAAGGGCCAGTCCATCGCGGTGATATCGACGAACCCGGATGTCTCGGGCTGCGGTTCGCTCATCAGCCACGTGCCGCCCGCGAAGATCACCTCGCCCGGCGCGAGGGCGAGGTCGCCGCGGGTGCGCGCGAGCCGATAGCTCTCGACCGTGTTGATGTCCACAACATTCCTCCGTGACCCAGCAAACCAAACCGCGGTTTCGCGGGTGTTTCGCGGGCCCGGGCGGTGCGCCCCAGCGCGCCCTACGCCCGGGCGGCGAGGTCCGCCGAGGCGCGGGCGACGGCCTCGGCGAGCACGGGCTCCTCGGCGGTCGCCAGGGCGCCGTCGACGACGACGTCGCGTCCGCCGACCCACAGGCGGGCGAGGGGCGGGAGCGCGCCCAGCCCGAGGGCGGCCACCGGGTCGAGGATGCCCGCGTGCTCCACCCCGTCGATGCGCCACACCGCGATGTCGGCGAGCTTGCCGGGCTCGAGCGAGCCCAGCTCGGCGTCGCGTCCGAGCACGCGGGCGCCGCCGATGGTCGCGATGCGCAGGCCGTCGCGCACCGAGAACGAGTCGGAGCCGGTACGCAGCCGGTTCATGAGCACGGCCTCGCGGATCTCGATGCCGAGCTGGCCCGATTCGTTCGACGCCGAGCCGTCGACGCCGAGCCCGACCGGAACCCCGGCGCGCAGCATGTCGTGCACGGGCGCGATGCCGGCGGCGAGCCGCGCGTTCGACGACGGGCAGTGCGCGACGCCGGTGCCGGTGGCCGCGTACCGTGCGATCGAGGGGGCGTCGAGGTGCACGGCGTGCGCCATCCACACGTCGTCGCCGAGCCAGCCGAGGCTGTCGAGGTAGTCGGTCGGGCTCATGCCGAACCGCTCCTGGCAGAAGGCGTCCTCCTCGACCGTCTCCGACGCGTGCGTGTGCAGCCGTACGTCGAGCGCGCGCGCGAGCACGGCGGCCTCGCGCAGCAGATCGGCGGTCACCGAGAACGGCGAGCAGGGCGCGATCGCGATGCGCACCGTCGACGAGAAGGACGCGTCGTGCCACCGCTCGACCGCCTGCTGCGACGCCGCGAGCGCGGCATCCGTCGTCTCGACCGCGAAGTCGGGCGGCAGTCCTCCCTGCGAGGCGCCGAGGTCCATCGACCCCCGCGTCGCGTGCAGACGCACGCCGATGCGGGATGCCGCGGCCACGAGCCCGCCCACGATGTCGCCGGATCCCTGCGGGAACACGTAGTGGTGATCGCCGACCGTGGTGCAGCCGGAGCGGGCGAGCACCGCCATGGCGCCGGCGGCGCCCGACTCGACGAGGTCGGCGTCGATGCGCGCCCACAGCGGGTAGAGCGCCGTCAGCCAGTCGAACAGGATCGCATCCTGCGCGTAGCCGCGCGTGAGCCACTGGTAGAGGTGGTGGTGGGTGTTGACGAGTCCCGGGGTGACGAGGGTGCCGCGCGCGTCGATGATCTCGGCGCCGTCCCGCAGCTCGGCGGGGGCGGGGCCGTCGCCCACCGCGACGATCAGGTCGCCGTCGACGACCACGTGCCCGGCGCGGTGCTCGGTGCCCGCGGCATCCACCGTGGCGACGTAGGCGCCCTCGAGCACGCGACGCGCGGTCACAGCTGAAGCTCCACCGCGGTGTCGAGGGCGGCTTCGATCGAACGCATCCAGCCGTCCTTGAGGGCCGCGTTCGACTCGTCGTACAGCGACGCGCCCTCGACGAGGTTGCTCGAGCACGCGCACACCATGCCGGCGCGCAGCCCCCGCAGACGCGCGACGACGTAGAGAGCGGATGCCTCCATCTCGACGTTCAGGATGCCCATGCGGTTCAGCTCGCCGATCCATTCGGGCGTCTCGGCGTAGAACGCGTCGTCGCTCACGCTGATGCCGGTGTGCGAGCGCGTTCCGGCGGCTTCCGCGATGCGGCTGGCGTGGCGCGCCAGGGTCGTCGTGAGCTCGAGATCGGGCACCGCCGGGAAACCCTTCGGGAGGTAGGCGTCGGTGGTGCCGTCGTTGCGGAAGCTGCCTTCGCTCACGAGCAGGTCACCGGGGGCGATGCCGGGCTGCAGGCCCGCCGAGCTGCCCACACGGATGAACGAGCGCACCCCGACGCGCGCGAGCTCCTCGACGGCGATCGCGGTCGACGGGCAGCCCATGCCGGTGGAGGTCGCGGTGATGAGGCGCTCCTTGTACCAGCCGGTCATCGTGCGGTGCTCGCGGCGCCACGCGACCTCGCGCACGTCGGTGAGGAACTCCGCCACGAGGGGGACGCGGAACGGGTCACCGGGCAGCAGCGCGACCGAGGAGACCTCGCCCGGCTCGAGTCCGACGTGGTACTGGCGGGCGGTGAGCCCTGCCTGGGATTTGTCGACGACGGTGGACATGGGGGCGGCTCCTGGGGTGGATGGACGAACGGAATCGTCGCCGTCCCCGCCCTGAGCCGACGGATCCGCCCCCAGATCCGGGCGGTCATGGTAGATAGGACACGCGTTGTCGGTGACGCTAACACTCGCGTGTTTCGCGGTCGTGTCGGAGGCCGCGGCATCCGCTCAGCCGGGAGGCGGGCACCCCTCGGCGATGATGTCGAGGGCGCGGGTGACCACCGAGACGATGTCGGGGTCGACGGTGAACTGCCCCGTCGGGGTCATGCGGGTGTAGAGCGCCGCGCACCGCAGGGCCGAGGTCGCTGCGCACGCGGTGACGGTGGCGCGAAGGCGCAGCTCCTCGGATGCCGCAGCCGGCGTCGCGCCCCACCGCACCAGGAGCGTCGCGGCGATGCCCTGCTCCCACTGCATCAGCACGGGCAGCAGTCGGCGCCCGAACGGCAGCAGCTCGGCACGTCGGCCGATGCGGAAGACCAGGGCCGGCGGCCCCTTCTCTGGGACGACCGACAGCACCGACGCGTGGATCGACGCGAGCGGATGCTCGTCACGCGGACGGCTCTCGAGCTCTCGCAGCACGCGGGGGAGGAGGTCGCGAAGATCGTTGCCGATGACGTCCTCCTTGCTCTCGAAGTAGCGGAAGAACGTGCGGCGCGACACGTCGGCGCGCTCGGTGATGTCGGTGACGGTCGTCTCCGCGAAGCCCTTCTCGCTGAAGAGCTCGAGCGCGGCTGTGCGCAGGGCCTCCCTGACCCGGCGGCGGTTGCGCTCGCGGCGGTCGGGCGGGGCATCCGTGGGCGTCATGGGGCCTCCTGTGCAGACATCCTTCACCCGCGGGCGGGCCGGCGTGAAATGGCACTCGAGTGCCACGTGGCACGGTTGCGGGGGCCGAGACGCGTGCATACGGTGAGCGCACCCGTCACCCGCTCGAAGGGACCGCCATGAGACGATCCGCCCCCCTCGCCGTCGTCGCGCTCGCCGCCGTGCTCGCGCTCGCCGGCTGCGGCCAGGTGTCGCGCAGCGACCTGAGTGCCGCTGTGTCGCCGGCGCCCACCGGTACGCCGTCGTCCTCGCTCCCGTCGGCCGCGCCGATCCCCTCGCCGACCGCCGTCGGCACCGGGTCGGGTGGCGCGGGGTCGCTCACCCTCGCGATCACATCGCCGCTCGCGGTGGCGGGGCACGTGAACACCGATGTCGCGTGCGCGGTGTCGGCGCGCACGTATCACGCGAGCGTCGCGTCCGCCGAGATTCAGGGGTACTCGGTGACGATGAGCGTGCGCATCGTCGGGTACACCGGGCCCGGGTCGTGGTCGGGCACGCTCTCCGGCACGATCACCGAGGGTGGTGTCACCTACCCGCTCGCCCTCCCGGCGGTGCCGGTCACCACGACCGCCTCGGGCGGGTCGCTGCACCTCTCGGTGACCGAGAGCGGGCACACGCTCAGCGGCGAGGTCGACTGGGCGTGCGGCGCATGAGCGCGCCCGCCGTGCTCGGAGCGCGCCCGCGGTCGATCCTCGAGGTGGCCGCGCAGAGCGCCCTGGCGCTTCCCACCCGCAACCCGGGCGCGATGCTGCGCCGGCTCACCCGTGACGGGCGCGAGACCATCCGCATGGGGCGCGGTCGGCGGCGGGTCTTCCTGCTGACCGAGCCCGACGACGTGCGCACCCTCCTGGTCACCCACGCGGGCGACGTGCACAAGGGGCCGGGCGTGCAGGCCACGAGCGCGCTGCTCGGGCAGGGTCTGCTGACGTCGGAGGGGGCGGCTCATGCGCGGGCGCGCCGGCTCGTCGGGGCGGCGTTCTCACCCACGCAGCTCGACGCGTACACCGCGGTGATGGTCGAGGAGGTGCAGGCGAGCATCGAGCGGCTGGCCGCGGCATCCGTCGATCTGCACGCCGAGATGACCCGACTCACCCTGCTGATCGTGGGGCGCACGATCCTCGGCGCGCGACTCGACGACCACGCCGACGAGGTGCGCACGGCGCTGCAGACAGCGCTGACCGAGTTCGTGCGCCTGCGGCCCGGAGCGCGCGCGGGCGCCGAGGTCGTGACGTCGGGTCGCATCGTCGAGGCCCGTGAGCGACTGCTCGCCCTCGTGACCCGGTTGGTCGCCGAACGGCGGGCGTCCGGCGCCGACGGGCGCGACGCGCTGTCGACGCTCGTGGCGGCACGCGACCCCGAGAGCGGCGGGGCCGACCGGCTCACCGATGCGGAGATCGCCGACGAGGTGATCACCCTCATGGTCGCCGGTCACGAGACGACCGCGAACGCCATCGCCTTCTGCCTCTGGCAGCTCTCGTCGCGCCCCGACCTGGCCGAACGCATCCGCGCCGAGGTCGATGAGGCGGGGGATGCCTCGTGGCTCGACCCGCGCGGCCGGCTGCCGTTCACGCGGCGCGTCGTGCAGGAGACGATCCGCCTGTTCCCGCCGGCCTGGGTGTTCGGGCGCTCGCTCGACGCGCCGATCGCGTTCGGGGGATTCGAGGCGTCGCCGGGCGACGTCGTCGGGGTGTCGCCGTGGGTCATCCACCGCAGCGCGCGGTGGTACGACGAGCCGACCGTGTTCGATCCCGATCGGTGGGAGCGCCGGCCCGGCGGGCTGCGCTATGACTTCGTGCCGTTCGGTGCGGGGCCGCGCGGGTGCATCGGCGAGCAGTTCGCGTGGATCGAGGCGACCCTCATCGTCGCCATGCTGACCCGCGCGCTCGACATCACGGTCACCCGTCCGGTGCGGCTGGAGTTCACGGTCACGCTGCGGCCGCGGCGGGGGATCGCGGCATCCGCTCGTCGCCGGTCGTGAACGGTGCTCTCGGCCCGGGTCAGATCCAGAAGCCGTCGTGCACGGCCGCCGCCTCGGGCAGCAGCACCGGTCCGATGACCTCGATCGGGCGCCCGCCGCGGGCGAACACCTCGCGGCAGGGGAGCGCGAGCGTCGGGATGCCCTCCTGCGCCTGCACGATGCGGATCAGCTCGTCCTCGCCGAGCGCATAGACGACGCGCGGGATCCCCGCCCAGTAGATCGCGCCGGTGCACATCGCGCACGGCTCGGTGCTCGTGTAGAGCGTGGCGCCCCGCAGCGCCTCGGTCGTGAGCCGCGCGGCGGCGGCGCGCACGAGGTTCGTCTCGGCGTGGCCGGTCGGGTCGTCCTGTGTGACGACCGAGTTCAGGCCCTCGACGACCGTGCCGTCGGGCGCGACCACGACGGCCCCGAACGGATGGTCGCCGCGGTCGCGGGCGGCGCGGGCGAGGGTGATCGCGTGCTCGAGATGGCCGAGGTCGACGGGAGCGAGCGCGTCGGCGGGCAGTGGCGGGGTGAGGCTCACCGGTGTGCCTCCAGGGTCGCGAGGGCGGGCAGGGCACAGGCGGATGCCGCGGCGTCCGCCTCGGTCGGAAGCATCGTGTCGGCGGCGGCGCGGGCGTGGATGG
>NZ_MEGA01000041.1:0-17407 GCF_001725695.1 Microbacterium sp. SCN 71-21 | reverse complement strand
CGTCTCGGGCTCGGCGGCCTCGACGATCTCGTCGGGCACGAGCAGGCGGGCGGGCAGATCGGCGCCCGACTCGCCGAAGACGCTCTCGGTCGAGGTCGACCCGTCGTAGCTCAGCGACCAGTCGACGACCCGCTGCAGGGTGTCGCCGTCGCGGGTGAGCCAGCCGATCGTGTCGAACGACTGGGCGAGGGGCAGCAGCCCCTGGCGCGGCACGAGGCCGTGGGTCGTGCGCAGTCCCCAGAGCCCCTGGTAGGAGGCGGGAACACGGATGGAGCCGGCCGTGTCGGTCGCGAGCCCCACCGACGCCTGCCCGGTGGCGACGGCCGTCGCCGGGCCGCTCGACGACCCGCCGGGCAGGGCACCAGCGAGGGCGCCGTTGGGCGGGGTGCCGTAATGGGCGTTGTCGCCGGCGATCGAATAGGCGAACTCGTCGGTGCGGGCGATTCCCCGCAGCGACGCCCCGCCGCGCAGCAGCTCCGACACGGCGGCGGCGTTCGCCGTCTCGGGGCGGGCCGTCTCGAGGAAGGTCGGGTTGCCGGCACCGATGCGATAGCCCTTGATGGCGAAGAGGTCCTTGACGGCGACGGTGAGACCGTCGAGCGGCCCCTCCCATGCGCCCTGCAGCAGCGGGTCGCCGACCGAGCGCCACACCGACCGGTCGAGCGCCTGCGCGCGCGCGGTGACGTGGGCCGCGGTGATCAGCCAGCGGCCGTCGAGGCGCTCCCAGATCTGCGTCTGCAGGCCGGTGCCGCCGCCGCGGTAGCGCGAGATCGACACGAGCAGCGCGACATCCGGCGCCAGCTCTCGGTACTCGATGCGCTCGATCTCGCGCGGCGGCACCCCGCCCCGCACCCCGCGGAACGCGCTGATCGCGTCGTGACCGACGAGCAGGCCCGCCGCGTCGCCGCGGAGGGTGCCGGGTCCGGGGGCGAACAGCTCGTCGAGCACGGCGAGATCGTTGTCGAGGATCGCCCGCTCGTACCGGTCGAACGCGGTGAAGAGGGCATCGGGGATGTCGCGGCTCACGGCACCCCCGGGGCATCCGTGGTCGTGGCCTGTGCCGCGCCCGCGACCCTGGCCGCGGCGCGCGCGACCCTCGCCGTGAGAACAGGCGAACTCTCGTGCACAGGACGCTTCGTCACGTGTGGTCCTGTTCCGGCGCGTTCTCCTGCGGTCCAGCCGCGGCAGCCGCGGCGGGCGCCGCAGGCACCGCCGGTACCGCGGCGAAGTCCGCCACTCGGATGCGCGCGTGCACGCCGGTGACGATGTCGACGACCTGAGAGATGTCGAAGTCCGTCGCCGCCGACAGGTAGGCATAGGCGAGGTGCTCGGACATGCCCCAGCGCGCCTGGATGAGGGCGAGCGCCGCCCGCACGCAGGCGCGCATCGCCTCATTGAGGTCGCGGTCGAGGCCTGTCGGCACGAGGTAGTCGGCGGTCTCGACGAGCGGGCCGAGCACGTCGCCGAAGGCGGCGAGCGCCTCGGCGCGCGGCACGACGTCGAAGCGCAGCGTCGCCCGCAGCGACGCCTCGAGCGCGGTGAGCGCCACCTCGCCGTCGCCCTGAGCGAAGTGCGGGTCTCCGACGTAGGCGAGGGCGCCGTCGACCTGCACGGGCAGGTAGAGCACCGAGCCCTCGGTGAGCAGCTTGATGTCGATGTTGCCGCCGAAGTTCGAGGGCGGCACCGAGTGGGGGCGCTCGTCGCTGTCGGGCGCGACGCCCATGGTGCCGAGGAACGGCGCGAGCGGGAACTCCACCACGCGCGGACCGCCGTCGGTGAGCGGGAGGGTGCCGACGAGGCATCCGTCGCGGTCCTCCACCGGGGTGAACACGCTCATCGTGCCCTCGCCGCGCGGCAGCTCGCCGGGGAGCGCGCCCTTGCCGTGCCGGTTCGAGATGACCCCGTACGGCACCCGCGGCTGCAGGGCGACGACGGTGATCTTCAGCAGGTCGCCGCGGCGGGCGCCGTCGATGCGCACGGGCCCGGTGACGACGTGGGGTCCGTCGACGGCGGGGTCGCGCGAGAGCGCCGCGGCGATCGCGACGGCGTCGTCGAGCACGGATGCCGCGACCACCCCGTGACCGGTGAAGTAGCCGAGCGGGTCCTTGCCCTGGTCCTCGAGGATGCCCTCGTGGCTGACCGTGTCGATCGTCACCGTGGTGCCCGCGGGAACGGTGAGCACGGGCGCGTCGGCGCGCGAGGGCAGGCGCCCCCACGTGACCGTCTCGGGGCTCGCCGGCAGGTAGACGTCGGCCGGGATGGGTCCGGTGTGGGGCTGGAGGATCTCGAACGTCATCGTTCCGCTCCTGTGGGTCGCAGGGTGTGCAGGATCTCGGCGCCGGCTCGCACGCCGACCCCCTCGCCGAGGCGGAAGACCTCGTGCCCGGCGAGATAGGTGCGCTCGACGCGGCCCGTCAGGGTCTGGCCGTGCCACGGCGAGAGCTTGTTGCGGTACTCAAGCTCGGCCGCGTCGACCGTCCAGGCGCGATCGGGCGCGAAGACGGCGAGGTGCGCGGGGGCGCCGACGGCGATCTCGCCGAGGCCGGGCTGGCCGGCGATGCGCGCGGGACCCTCGGTCATGAGCGGCAGCACGCGCTCGAGGGGGATGCCGCGTCCCGCCGCCGCGGTCCAGATCGCCGCGAGCCCGGTCTGCAGCCCCGCGATCCCGCCCCACGCGAGGCCGAAGTCGCCGCCGCCCTGCTCCTTGAGCTCGCGGGTCGAGGGCGAGTGGTCGCTGACGATCGCGTCGATCGTGCCGTCGAGCACGCCCACCCACAGGAGGTCCTGGTTGGCGCGGTCGCGGATCGGCGGGCAGCACTTGAAGGCGCCCGCACCGTCTGGCACATCCTCGGCGGCGAGGGTCAGGTAGTGGGGGCAGGTCTCGACGGTGAGGCGCACACCGTCCGCCTTCGCGGCGCGCACCGCGTCGAGGGCGCCGCCGTCGGAGACGTGCACGATGTGGGCGCGGCCACCCGTGCGGCGAGAGGCCTCGATGACCTGCTCGATGGCCGCCTGCTCGCTCATCGGCGGGCGGGTCGCGAGGAAGTCGGCGTAGTGCACGCCGAGCGCGCCGTCGCCGTGCAGGTGGGCGGGGTCTTCCGCGTGCACGATGAGCACGCCGTCGAACGTCGCGATCTCGGCGAGCGCCGCCTCGAGCTGGTCGGCGTCGAGGTGGCCGAACTCGTCGATGCCCGACGGCGACAGGAAGCACTTGAAGCCGACGACACCGGCGGCGGCGAGGTCGGCGAGGGAGCCGAGGTTCTCGGGCACGGCGCCGCCCCAGTAGCCGACGTCGACGGCGAGCTTGCCGGCGGCGGCGGCCCGCTTGGCGGCGAGCGCCTCGGGGGTGGTCGTGACCGGCACGCTGTTCAGCGGCATGTCGAAGAGGGTCGTGACGCCGCCGGCTGCGGCGGCGGCGGTGCCGGTGGCGAAGCCCTCCCACTCGGTGCGGCCCGGCTCGTCGAGGTGCACGTGCGAGTCGACGAGGCCCGGCAGCAGCACGGTGTCGTCGGGCAGGACGACGTCGGCGTCGGGGTCGAACGGCCCGATGGCGGTGATCACGCCGTCGACGATCGAGACGGATGCCTCGTCGAACCCTCCGGCGACGAGCACACGGCGGGCCGCGATCGTGAAGGCGGGGGTCGTGCGCGACATGGCCCCACCCTAGGGCCGGTGCGTTTCACAGATGTAACCAGGATGAACATTCTGTGACGCGTGCGGGCGGCCTCGCTCGCCGATCCGGCGGCCGCCTCGGCCACCGGATCGGCGCGAGGCGACACCTGCCGCCCGGATAGGGTGACGCCATGCGCATCGCCGAGTTCGACGCCCTGCCCGCGCGCGACGCGGAGGCCGTCGTCTCGGTGTGGGCGGCGATCCCCGCCTGGGTGACGGATGTCGTCGCCCACCGCCCGTACGGCACGGTCGAGGCCCTCGCCGACCATGCCGCGCGGACGGCGGGTGCGTGGTCCCGCGCCGACCTCGACGCCGCCCTCGCCCACCACCCCCGCATCGGCGAGAAGCCGCACGGCGCGGGCGCGGAGGCCGCGGCATCCCGAACCGAGCAGGCCGCGATGGCGACCGCCGACGACGACGTCACCGCGGCGATCGCGCAGGGCAACCGCGACTACGAGCAGCGCTTCGGGCGCGTGTTCCTCATCCGCGCGGCGGGCCGCACACCCGCGGAGATCCTCGCCGCCCTCACCCGCCGCCTCGCCCACGACCCCGAGACCGAGGAGCGCGAGGCCGCCGCCCAGCTCGCCGAGATCGCCCTGCTGCGCCTGCGCACCGCCGTCACCGAAGGAGACCCCGCATGAGCCACCTCACCACCCACGTGCTCGACGCCGCCACGGGCGCTCCGGCGTCGGGCGTCGGCGTCGTGCTCGCCCACGCCTCCGGCGCGGTCATCGCCCAGGGCGCCACCGACGGCGACGGCCGGCTCGCGCTCGGACCCGACACGCTCACCGCCGGCGACTACACGCTGACGTTCCTCACCGGCCCGTACTTCGCGGCGGTCGGCGTCGAGACGTTCTACCCGCACGTCGCCGTCACGTTCCGCGTGCAGCCGGGCCGCGCGCACTACCACGTGCCCCTGCTGCTGAGCCCGTTCGCCTACTCCACCTACCGCGGCAGCTGACCCGCGCTGCCGGTCGATCGCCGCCCGCCCGCGTCGACGTGACGGGTGCGGGATGCCGCGGGCCGCGGCATCCGGCACGAAACGCGCCCGTGATGTGCGCGCCCTAGGGTGCCGACCATGCGCGTGATCATCATCGGGGCCGGCATCGGCGGAACCAGTGCCGCCCTCGCCCTGCAGAAGCTCGGCCACGACGTGGTCGTCTACGACCAGATGCGGGAGAACAAGCCCGTCGGGGCGGCCCTGTCGCTGTGGTCCAACGGCGTGAAGGTGCTCAACTGGCTCGGCCTCGGCGACGAGGTCGCCGCCCTCGGCGGCCGCATGGACGACATGGCCTACTACGAGGGGTTCGGCGGCGCCGAGATGTGCCGCTTCTCGCTCGAGACGGTGACGACCCAGACCGGGCAGCGCCCCTACCCGGTGGCGCGCGCCGACCTGCAGGCGCTGCTGATGGAGCGCGTCGGCACCGACCGCGTGCACCTCGGCCGCAAGCTCGTCGCGGTGTCGGAGGCCGACGGGATCGTCACCGCCACGTTCGCCGACGGCACGACCGACACCGCCGACCTGCTGATCGGGGCCGACGGCGCCCGTTCTCTCGTGCGCGACTACGTGACCCGCGCCGACGAGGGCGGCACGCGCATCGAGCGCACCTACTCGGGCTACACGAACTTCAACGGCCTGGTGCCCGTCGACGAGCGCATCGGGTCGGCGACCCAGTGGACGACCTACGTCGCCGACGGCAAGCGCTGCGCGGTCATGCCGGTGGCGGGCGACCGGTTCTACTTCTTCGTCGACATCCCGCAGCCCTCGGGTCTGCCCTACGACAAGCAGGCCGACGGCAAGCGTCCGCTCGAGGAGGCGTTCGCCGGCTGGGCTCCGGGCGCCGAGGCGCTCATCGCGGCGATCGACCCCGAGACATCCCTCAACCGGGTGGAGATCTGGGACATCGACCCCTTCCACACGTGGGTGCGCGGCAGCGTGGCGATCCTCGGCGACGCGGCCCACAACACGTCGCCCGACATCGGGCAGGGCGCGTGCTCGGCGCTCGAGGACTCCTTCGCGCTCGGCATCGTGTTCGCGACCAACACCCTCGGCGTGCCCGACGCGCTGCGGCGCTACGAGAAGATCCGCGCCGAGCGTGCCGGCGACCTCGTGCTGCGCGCCCGCAAGCGCGCCTGGGAGACCCACGCGTTCGACCCGGCCGCGACCGACGCCTGGTACGAGAGCCTGCGGGGCGCCGACGGCGTCGGCATCATCCGCGGCATCGTCGGCAACGTCGAGGACAGCCCGGTCAACCTCGGCGGCGGGCTGCTGTGACCGCTGCGGTCTACCGCGGCCACCTCGTGCACATCGCGGGCGCGCCCGTGGCGGGCGACGTCGATGCCGCGCTCGTCTCCGAGCCCGACGGGGTGCTGGTCGTGGACGCGACCGGACGCGTCGCGTTCTCGGGCGCCTGGCGCGACCTTCCCGCCGAGTGGGCCGAGGCCCCGGTCACCGAGACCGGCGGCGTGCTGCTGCCGGGCTTCGTCGACACCCACCTGCACTTCCCGCAGACCTTCACCACCGACGCGTTCGGGGGCGGCGAGCTGCTCGAATGGCTCGAGCACTGCGTGTTCCCCGCCGAGTCCCGTCTCGCCGACGCGGCCTTCGCCGACGCGATCGCACGGGCGTTCGTCGCCCGCCGGGTTGCTGTCGGCACGACGGCGGCGATGGTGTTCGGCTCGGCGTTCCCGGTCGCGCAGGAGGCCCTGTTCTCCCGCACGCTGCAGGCGGGCCTGCGGGTGGTGAGCGGCCGCGGCATCCAGACCGTCGGCCCCGCCTCGGCCACCGCCCTTCTCACCAGCGAGGCCGACGCGCTCGCGCTGACCCGCGACGAGATCGACGCCTGGCACGGGCAGGATGCCGCCGGCCCCGCGGCCGACGCGACGCGCGCGCTCGCGCAGGTCGCGGTCGTGCCGCGCTTCAGCCTGTCGGTGACGCCGACGACGCTGAGAGGGCTCGGCGAACTGTACGGCGAGGCGCGCGAGCGGGGCGTCTACTTCCACTCGCACCTCAACGAGAACAACCGTCCGGGCGACGGCGAGATCGCCGCGGTGCGCGAGGTCTACGGCACGCGAACCTACCTCGACACCTACGACGGGCACTTCATGCCCGGATCGGCATACGGTGGCGAGAGCCTGCTGGGACGGCGCAGCATCCTGGCCCACGCGGTGCACTGCGAGGACGCCGAGCTCGCCCGGCTCGCCGAGACCGGCTCATCGATCGCGCACTGCCCGACATCGCAGCTGTTCCTCGGCAGCGGCACCATGCCCTGGCGTCGCACGCTCGCACACGGCGTCACCGTGGCCCTCGGCACCGATGTCGGGGCGGGCGACGAGTGGCTCATCCCGCGTGTGCTCTCCGACGCATACAAGGTGCACATGACCGAGCCCGGCGACGATGCGATCGCGCTGCACCCGGCCGAGCTGCTCTTCCTCGGCACCCTCGCCGGTGCCCGCGCGCTCGACCAGGAGCACGTGTTCGGCAACCTCGACGCCGGCAAGGAGGCCGACTTCGTCGTGGTGCGACCGCAGGACCAGCCCGGCCTCGCCGACGTACTCGCGCACAGCGGGGAACCCGGGACATCCGCCCATCTGTTCACGCTGCTGCTGGGCATGCGCGAGCAGGCGGTCGCAGAGGTCTATGTGCGGGGGAGGCGCGTCGTGGCGCCGGCCGCCTGACCTCAGACCGTGAACAGAGCGTGCACGTCGCCCGTGAGCGCCCGGCCGCCGAGCGCGGTGAGCTCGAGCAGCACGGCGGTGCCCGCGACCGTGCCGCCCAGACGCTCGACGAGGCCCTGCGCCGCGGCGATCGTGCCGCCGGTCGCGAGCACGTCATCGATCAGCAGCACCCGGGTGCCGGGAGCGATGTCGTCGTGCATCTCGATCGTGGCGGTCGCATACTCGAGGGCGTAGTCGACGGATGCCGCGGGTCGCGGCAGCTTGCCCGCCTTGCGGATCGGCACGAGACCGGCATGACCGGCGACCGCCGCGGCGGCCGCCAGCAGGAATCCGCGCGCCTCGATCCCGGCGACGACGTCGTAGGTGCCCTCGAACGGGGCGAGGAGGCCGTCGATCACCGCACGGAACGCGTCGGCGTCGGCGAGCAGCGGCGTGATGTCGCGGAAGTTGATGCCCGGCGTCGGGAAGTCGGGAACGATCGCGATGAGACTCTCGGCGCGGGCGAGGTCGGCGGCAGACGGGGCTTCGATGGGCACGCGGTCACGATACCCGGCGCGTGTTTCCGGCGTGGGGCGGGCGTCCCTTCGCTCCCCCGGCCGCGCCACCCCTCCCGCGGCGGCGAGTCGCCGAGCTGCCGCGTTCCCGCAGCCCGCGCCCGACGCCGCCCCCAGGCGATAGGGGCACCGCCCTCAGGCGATGGGGATTCCGCCCTCAGGCGATGGGGCGGCCGCCCGCGCGCCCGAGCGCGCCCGCGGCGACGACGATCGCGCGGCGGGCGGCGACGGTCACGTCAGCACCCTCGTGCCGGGCCGCCAGGAACCCGGCGGCGAACGCGTCGCCCGCACCCGTCGGGTCGACCACCCGCACGCGCGGCGCCGGCAGGTGCACGCCGCGCTCACCCCGCTCCGCGACGAACACGCCGTCCCCACCGAGGGTGATGACGACGGCGGGCACGATCTCGAGCAGCGCCTCGGCAGCGAGCCGCGGGTCGTCTTCGCCGGTGAGCGCCTCGGCCTCCGCGCGGTTCGGAAGCAGCACGTCGGTGCCGGCGATCGTGTCGAGGAAGGTCTGCGCGCCGATGTCCCGCAGGAACCCGGCCGACGACGGGTCGACGGTGACATCCAGCCCCGCCGCCTTCGCCCTCGGGATCAGGGCGGCCGTGTCGACCCGCCGCCACGCGTCGAGCATCGAGTGCCCGGTGAGGTGCAGAGCGGATGCCGCGCCCAGCTGCTCGTCGTCGAGCACGGCCGGCGAGAGCGAGCGCGCCGCGCCGCCGTCGGTGAGGAAGCTGCGCCGGTCGCCGTCGACGATCACGATGATGCGCCCGGTGGCGAGCACCGGGTCCTCGTCGATGAGCGCCTCGACGCCGAACGCCTCCAGGGAGGCCCGGTGCCGGGGGCCGTCACCCGCGCCCACGCGACCGACGAACCGCACCGCGGCACCGAGCGATCCGAGCCACGCGGCGACGTTCGCGGCCGACCCGCCCTGGGTCGACACGATCGTCGACAGCGTGTCGGTCTCGGGCCGGATCGGCCCCGCGGGCACGACGATGATGTCGTCGATCACGTCGCCGATCACGAGGATCGGCCGCGCGCCCCCGGTCACAGCAGGCTCAGGCCCCGGCCGCGAACGCCGTCGCGATGCGGGCCGCGAGGCGCACGTTGTTGCGGGCGATGTCGAGGTTCACCTCGAGGCTCTTGCCCCCCGACAGCTCGACGATGCGCAGCAGCAGGAAGGGCGTCACTGCCTTGCCGCGCACCCCCTGCGCGTCGGCCTCGGCGAACGCCTCCGCGAGCACCCGGTCGTGCTCGACCAGGTCCCACTCGAGCTCGGGCGGGAGGGGGTTGGCGACGACGAGGCCGGCCCCGGTGCCGAGGAGGTCCTGTGCGCGCAGGATCGCCGCGACATCCGCCGGGTCATCGACCCGCCAGTCGAGCGTCAGGTCGGACTCGCGCAGCCAGAACCGGGGGAACACGTCGGTGCCGAAGCCCACGACCGGCACGCTCAGCGTCTCGAGGCGCTCCAGGGTCGCAGGCAGGTCGAGCACGCTCTTCGCACCCGCCGAGACGACGGCGACCCGGCTGTGCGCGAGCACCGACAGGTCGGCCGACTCGTCGAAGGTGTCCTGGGCGCCGCGGTGCACACCGCCGAGGCCGCCGGTCGCGAACACGCGCACCCCGGCGAGGCCGGCGAGGTAGGCGGTCGCGGCGACGGTGGTGGCACCGCTGCGGCCGAGCGCGGCGAGGATCGCGAGGTCGCGCACGCTCGCCTTGGCGAGGTCCTCCTCGGCGATGCGCCGCACCTCGTCGGGCTCGAGGCCCACCCGCGGCACGCCGTCGAGCACCGCGATGGTCGCCGGCGTCACGCCCTGCGACCGCAGGATCTCCTCGAACTCGCGCGCCGCCTCGAGGTTGCGCGGCCGCGGCAGGCCGTGGCTGATGATCGTGGACTCGAGGGCGACGACGGGACGGCCGTCGGCGAGCGCCGCGGCGACCTCGGTCGACAGGCGCAGAGCGGGGTGGATGGTCACCCGACCAGCGTAGGGGCGGTGGACCGAGGCATCCGTCGAATCGATACGATTTCTGCCGTACCCTGGTGCCCATGACCTCGACGACGGATGTCTCTCCCCTGCCGAGCACCCCCGGGCACGAGTGGTGGCGCACCGCCGTGATCTACCAGATCTACCCGCGCTCGTTCGCGGACTCCAACGGCGACGGCATCGGCGACCTGCCCGGCATCACGTCGCGCCTGGACGCCCTCGCCGACCTCGGCGTCGACGCGATCTGGCTGAGCCCGTTCATGGTCTCCCCCCAGCGTGACGCCGGCTACGACGTCGCCGACTACTGCGACGTCGACCCCCTGTTCGGCACGCTCGCCGACTTCGACGAGATGCTGGCGCAGGCGCACAGCCGCGGCATCCGGGTGATCGTCGACCTCGTGCCCAACCACTCGTCCGATCAGCACGTGTGGTTCCAGCAGGCGCTGAAGGCCGCGCCCGGCAGCTCGGAGCGCGCCCGCTACATCTTCCGCGACGGCAAGGGCGAGAACGGCGAGCTGCCCCCGAACAACTGGGAGTCGGTGTTCGGCGGCGGCATGTGGGAGCGCGTGACCGAGGCCGACGGCACCCTCGGCCAGTGGTACCTGCACATTTTCGACGTCACCCAGGCCGACTTCGACTGGGACAACCCCGAGGTGCGCGAGTACTTCCGGGGCGTACTGCGGTTCTGGCTCGACCGCGGTGTCGACGGATTCCGGGTCGATGTCGCGCACGGCATGATCAAGAAGGCGGGCCTTCCCGACTACGTCCCGCCGGTCGACGGCGGCTCGATGGGTGGCGAGGACGACGACGTGCCCTACTGGGGCCAGCCGGGCGTGCATGAGATCTACCGCGACTGGCACGAGGTGCTCGCCGAGTACGACGGCGACCGGGCCCTGTGCGCCGAGGCATGGCTGCCCACGCCCGAGAAGACCGCCCTGTGGGTGCGGCCCGACGAGATGCACCAGGCGTTCAACTTCCCCTACCTCACCACCGAGTGGGAGGCGGAGCCGCTGCGCCAGGTGATCGTCGACTCGCTGCGCGCCTTCCCCGCCGTCGGCGCGCCCGCCACCTGGGTGCTCTCCAACCACGACGTGATCCGGCATGCCTCCCGGCTCGCCCTCACGGCGCCGAGCCCGCAGGGCGAGGGCATCGGCCCGCTGTCGGCGGCCCAGCCGATCCCGGCGCTCGGTCTGCGCCGCGCGCGGGCGGCGACATCCCTCATGCTCGCCCTGCCCGGCTCCGCCTACGTCTACCAGGGCGAGGAGCTCGGGCTGCCCGAGGCCATCGACATCCCCGACGACAAGCGCCAGGACCCGACGTGGTTCCGCACGAACCACGAGAAGTACGGCCGTGACGGATGCCGCGTGCCCCTGCCCTGGACGTCGACCGGCCCCTCGTTCGGCTTCAACTCGACGGGCGCGTCGTGGCTGCCCCAGCCGGCGGAATGGGCGGAGCACGCCCGCGACGCCGAGACCGGCGACCCCGACTCCACCCTGTCGCTCTACCGCGACCTGCTCGCGACACGTCGCGCCCACGGTCTGGGCGCCGGCGCCGTCGAGTGGCTCGACGGGTTCGGCGACGACGTCATCGCGTTCCGCAACGGCGACGTGACGGTCGTCGCGAACGTCGGGGCATCCCCGGTGGCGCTGCCCGCCGGCGACGTTCTCGTCGCGAGCGAACCGGGCATCGAGAAGACCCTGCCCGCCGACACCACGGTCTGGCTGCGCGCCTGACTCGCCGTGTCCGCGCGTAGCGCAGCGGCATGACGCGCGGACGCACTCGCCGCGGCGGCGGCTCGGGCACAGGCATGTTCGCCGCGACGGCGATCTGCCCGGAGGCGCCGGCGACCTAACCTCGCCGAAAGCCATCCACGAGCGGGAGTTCTCATGCGCATCCTCATCATCGGCGCGGGCGGGGTCGGATCGGCGGCGGTGCGTATCGCCGTACGTCGCGACTTCTTCGAGGCATTGGTCGTCGCCGACTACGACCCGGCGCGTCCGCAGGCCCTCGTCGACGCCGTCGGCGACCCTCGAGTGATCGCCGCACAGGTCGACGCCTCGAACGCGGACTCGGTCGCCGACCTCATCCGCGCGCACGACATCACCCACGTGCTCAACGCCGTCGACCCGCGGTTCGTGATGCCGATCTTCGACGGGGCGTTCGCGGCCGGCGCCACCTACCTCGACATGGCGATGAGCCTGTCGCACCCGCATCCCGACCAGCCGCACGCTCTGCCCGGTGTCAAGCTCGGCGACGAGCAGTTCGCGAAGGCCGCCGAGTGGGAGGCCGCCGGGCGCCTGGCGCTCGTCGGCATCGGCGTCGAGCCGGGCCTGTCGGACGTCTTCGCCCGCTACGCCGAAGACGAGCTGTTCGACGAGATCGACGAGCTCGGCGTACGCGACGGCGCGAACCTCGTCGTCGCCGGGTACGACTTCGCCCCGTCCTTCTCCATCTGGACGACCATCGAGGAGTGCCTGAACCCGCCGGTCATCTACGAAGAGGGCACCGGCTGGTTCACGACGCCGCCGTTCTCCGAGCCCGAGGTGTTCGATTTCCCCGACGGCATCGGCCCGGTCGAGTGCGTGAACGTCGAGCACGAGGAGGTGCTGCTCATGCCCCGCTGGACGAAGGCGAAGCGCGTCACCTTCAAGTACGGTCTCGGCGACGAGTTCATCGGCGTGCTCAAGACCCTGCACAAGCTCGGGCTCGACAAGACCGACAAGGTGACCGTGAAGGGCGTGGATGTCTCGCCCCGCGACGTCGTGGCCGCATGCCTGCCCGACCCGGCCACCCTCGGCGACAAGATGAGCGGCAAGACCTGCGCCGGCGTCTGGGTGCGCGGCACCGGCAAGGACGGCAAGCCCCGGTCGACGTACCTCTATCACGTGGCCGACAACGAGGAGACGATGCGCGAGTACGGCTCGCAGGCCGTCGTCTGGCAGACGGCCATCAACCCCGTCGTCGCCCTTGAACTGCTCGCCACTGGTGTGTGGTCGGGCGCGGGCGTACTCGGCCCCGAGGCGTTCTCGGCGACCCCGTTCCTCGACCTGCTCGCCGCCCCCGCCCCGGCCGGCTACGGATCGCCGTGGGGCATCGAGGAGAAGCCGATCGACTGAGCCGCACCGGGCGACGTTCGCGTAGGGTCGGGGCATGCCTCTCGACCTCGACGCGATCTATGTCGACCTGCACCGCCACCCCGAGCTCTCCTTCCAGGAGCACCGCACGGCCGGGGTGATCTCCGAGCACCTGACCGCGCTCGGCATCCCGCACGAGACGGGCGTCGGTCGCACAGGCGTCGTCGCGACGCTCGAGAACGGTGACGGCCCGGTCATCTGGCTGCGCGCCGACACTGACGGGCTCCCGGTGCCCGAGCAGACCGGCCTCGACTACGCGAGCACCGCGCGCGGCGTCGACCCGGCGGGCGTCGATGTGCCCGTCATGCACGCGTGCGGGCACGACATGCACATCACCGCGCTGCTCGGCGCGCTCGAGCGCCTGTGGACCGAGCGGGGCGGCTGGGCGGGCACGATCGTGGCGCTGTTCCAGCCGGCGGAGGAGTTCGGCGCGGGCGCTCGGGCGATGCTCGACGACGGCCTGCTCGACCGGTTCCCGCGGCCCGAGGTGGTGCTCGGCCAGCACGTGACGAGCACCCTCCCCGCGGGCCGTCTGGGTGCCCGGCCGGGCACGCAGATGGCTGCCGCCGAGGGCCTCACCGTCACGCTCCATGGGCGCGGCGGCCATGGCTCGCGCCCGCACGAGACGATCGACCCGGTCGTGCTCGCGGCGGCGACGGTGATGCGGCTGCAGACGATCGTCGCCCGTGAGACGAGTGCGCAGGACATCGCGGTCGTGACCGTCGGCTCCATCCACGCCGGCCTGAAGCACAACATCATCCCCGCCGAGGCGACCCTCGAGCTGAGCCTGCGCTACACGACCGACGACCAGCGCGAGCGACTGCTCAGCCAGGTGCACCGCATCGTGAACGCCGAGGCCGCGGCATCCGGTGTCGAGGTTCCGCCCACGTTCGACGGCGTCTTCACCCTGCCGCCGACCATCAACGACGAGGCGGCGACCGAGCGTGTCATGGGCGCGTTCCGCGCGGCGTTCGGCGAGCACGACGTCGTCGACCCCGGGCTGTTCACCGGCAGCGAGGATGTCTCGTGGTTCGCGCGCGACGCGGGGGTTCCCCTCGTCTACTGGTTCTGGGGCGGCGTCGACCCCGAGGCGTACGCCGCCGCGGCCGCGGCCGGCACGCTCGGTCGCGACATCCCGGCGAACCACTCGCCGTTCTACGCGCCGGTCATGCACCCGACGATCGAGCGGGGCGTCGACGCGCTCGTCGTCGCCGCCCGCGCCTGGCTCGGCTGAGCGCGCGAGACCGTGCGCGCGGCTGACCGTTCGGCGCCCCGTCGAGCACGATCGGAGAAGCACGCACAGAATCGCGCGGGGTACCGTGTGCTCGATGCCGCCGCGTGCGGCCCGAGTGGAGGAGACGCCATGACCCCGAGCGACGAGACGTTCAGCGCCGAGGAGCGCGCCGCCATGAAGGAGGCGGCAGCCGAGAAGCGCACCGCCGCCAAGCGCGCCAAGGACGCGGACAAGGCCGCCGCCGAGCTGCAGGACGTCATCGACAAGATCGCGACCTTCTCCGACTTCGATCGGCCGCTCGCCGAGAAGGTGCACGAGATCGTGACGACCGTCGCCCCGCAGCTCGCGCCGAAGCTCTGGTACGGCATGCCGTCGTACGCGAACGCCGAGGGCAAGTCGGTGCTGTTCTTCAAGGACGCCGCGAAGTTCAAGGACCACTACGCGACCCTCGGATTCCAGGCGACGGCCCACCTCGACGAGGGCACGTTCTGGGCGAAGGAGTTCGCGATCACGGCCATCGACGACGCCGTCGCCGCCCAGATCGCCGAGCTCGTGCGCCGCGCGGTGAGCTGAGGCATCCGCTCTCGATATCGCGTCGGGGATGCCGCATCCGCACCTGCGGACGGCATCCCTCACAACGATCGGGTGAACGCTCAGGAATCCGCGTTGCGGCGCCGTCGGCAAGCGCGTAATGTCGCGCGTCGTGACAAACGACGGTTCCGAACACGGCACGGACGCCACGGCGGCTGACCCGGCCCCGGACACACCCATCGCCAAGCGCATCCTCATCGGTGATCCGCTGGCCTCCACCGACGCCGAGGACCACCTGCTGCGCAAGCGCATGGCCCTTCCGATCTTCGCGTCGGACGCGCTGTCGTCGGTCGCGTACGCCCCGCAGGAACTGCTCATGATCCTGCTGATCGGCGGTACCGCGTTCCTCGCGTTCAGCCCCTGGATCGCGACCGCCGTGGTCGTGCTGCTGATCGTCGTGGTGCTGTCGTACCGGCAGCTCATCAAGGCCTACCCGTCGGGCGGCGGCGACTACGAGGTCGCCCGCGTGAACCTCGGTGAGAAGTCGGGCGTCGTGGTCGCCTCGGCCCTGCTCGTCGACTACATCCTGACGGTCGCGGTGTCAGTCGCCTCCGGCGTCGACAACATCATCTCCGCGCTGCCGGTGCTCAACACGTGGCGCGTCGAGCTCTCGATCGGCTTCGTCGTGTTGCTCGTGCTCGTCAACCTCCGCGGCGTGCGCGAGGCATCCCGCGCCTTCGCTCTGCCGACCTACATCTTCATCGGCTCGATCGCGCTGATGATCGTGGTGGGTCTTGCGCGCTGGGCCGTCGGCGACACCCCCATCGCCTCGAGCGCCGGCTTCGCGGTCAAGGCCGAGGACATCACGCAGGCGGGCATCATCCTGCTCATCCTGCGCGCGTTCTCCAGCGGCTGCTCGGCGCTCACCGGCGTCGAGGCGGTGTCGAACGGCGTGCCCGCCTTCCGCCGCCCGAAGGTGAAGAACGCGCAGCGCACGCTGACCGCGATGGGCCTCATCGCGATCATCCTGTTCGCCGGCCTCACGATGCTCGCCCTGGTCGCGGGAGTGCGCTATTCAGAGGACCCGTGTGCACTCGTGGGCTTCGACTGCGTCAACCAGCCCCAGCCGAGCCTCATGGCACAGGTCGCCGCGGCCACCTTCGGCAACAACTCGATCCTGTTCTTCGTCGTGCAGGCGGCGACCGCGGCGGTGCTGCTGCTCGCGGCGAACACCGCCTTCAACGGCTTTCCGCTGCTGGGTGCGACCCTCGCCCGCGACGGCTACGCACCCAAGGCCCTCAACACCCGCGGCGACCGTCTCGTCTTCTCGAACGGCATGGTCGCGCTGGGCCTGGCCGCGATCATCGTGCTCGCGGTCACCCAGGCGAACCTCACGACACTGATCCAGCTGTACATCATCGGCGTCTTCGTGTCCTTCTCGCTCGGACAGGCCGGCATGGTCGTGCACTGGCGGCGCGAGCTGAAGAAGCTGAAGTCCCTCACGCCCGAAGCACGGGCGCAGAAGTCCGCGAGCTTCACGCACCGCGAGATCTGGAACGGCCTGGTCATCAACGCGATGGGCGCCGGCTTCACGGCGGTCGTGTTCATCGTCGTGACGATCACCAAGTTCGTGCACGGCGCCTGGCTCGTCTTCCTCGCCATCCCGATCCTGTCGCTGCTGATGATCGGCGTGAACCGGTACTACCGCGATGTCGAGCACGAGATCCGCTTCGACGACCATGTGCACTTCGGCTCCGCGGGTGACGTGGCGATCGTGCTGGTCGGCAAGCTCCAGAAGCCGGTCGCGAAGGCTCTCGACTACGCGCTCGCCGCACGCCACGACAAGACGATCGCGCTGCACGTCGCGCTCACCAAGGAGAGCGGCGACGACATCCAGAAGGAATGGGTCGACCACCGGATGCCGGTGCCCCTGGTCATCCTCGACTCGCCCTATCGCGCCTACGTCGCACCGATCGTCGGCTACATCGAGAAGTACCGCAAGAAGTACGGCCCCGCCGTCGTCACCGTCTATCTGCCGCAGTACATCGTCGGTCACTGGTGGGAGAACTTCCTGCACAACCGGCGCTCGCGCCGCATCGCGCAGCAGCTCATGCTCGTGCACGGCGTCTCGATCACCCTCGTGCCGTGGATGCTCGACTCGTCGGAGCTCATCTACGGTCGTCGCTCCCGCCCGCTCCCGGGTCAGCAGCGCGCGGGTCGCGGCACCGAGCCGACGGTCGGGTCGCTGCCCGGCGCCCGCGGTCGCGACTGAGACGCCGCCGCGCCCGCCGTCCTCACGCGGCGTAGCCTGGAGGGATGACGTCGCTCGTGCCCGACCTGGCAGCCCTGCGCGCCGATTTCCCCCTGCTCGACCGTGAGATCGACGGTCACCCGCTCGTGTACCTCGACTCGGGGGCGACGAGCCAGAAGCCGCGCATCGTGCTCGACGCGGAGCGCGAGTTCCTCGAGCGCGAGAACGCGGCCGTGCACCGTGGCGCCCACA
Source organism: Microbacterium sp. SCN 71-21 (assembly GCF_001725695.1). NCBI lineage: Bacteria > Bacillati > Actinomycetota > Actinomycetes > Micrococcales > Microbacteriaceae > Microbacterium > Microbacterium sp. SCN 71-21. The sequence goes on along the minus strand of NZ_MEGA01000041.1, from coordinate 116 downwards.
CTCTCGCCGCCGAGGCGACCATCCGCTTCGAAGACGCCCGCGAGGCGGTCGCCGGCTTCGTCGGCGCCCCCGCCGAGCAGCTGGTGTGGACGAGCGGCGCGACGGCAGGCCTCAAC
>NZ_MEGA01000040.1:0-22088 GCF_001725695.1 Microbacterium sp. SCN 71-21 | reverse complement strand
CATCGCGACATCCAGATCGCGCTGCAGGTTGACCGAGTCGGCACCCGCATCGGCAAGCAGGAGCGCATGGGCGGGGTTGGCGGCACCCATGTTCGAGGATGCCTTCAGCCGCACCTCGGCGGGAAGCTCCCCCGCCGCGCGCAGCCGCGCGAGCACATGCAGCAGCCCCTCGTCGAACACGAGGAACCCGCGCACGCCCAGCTCGACCGCGTGCAGCACGTCCTCGAGGCCCTGCGCGAGCTGTTCCCCGCCGCGCAGGCGGTAGGCGCTGGCCGCCGCCACCGGACCGGCGGCGAACTTCTGGCCGCCGATGTCGTAGGTGCCGCGCGGCCCCACGGCCATCCGCAGTTGGATGCCGCGCCCCGCCGCCTCGTTCACGAGGTCGACGATCTCGTGAACGAGGTAGCGCATCGTGCCGACGGTGTTCGTCGCCTGGTGGAGACGCGCCCCGTCGCGGCGCAGCGCGTCGTCGATCGCGGCGACGGCCGCGGCATCGAGCGCGCCCGCGACCTCCCACTTGTACCAGCCGCCGTCGGCGAAGCGTTCGGTGCTCGTGGCCGGCTCACCACCGCGACCGGTGGAGATCCCGAGTCCGGCGAGCAGGCCCTCGGCCCGCTCGAGGCTCATGAGAGCGCCCCGCTCAGCGCCGCGGCATCCGCCGTCTCGGGGCGTCGCACCGCGATCTCGACGTGCAGGTTGCCGTGCTGATCGAGCCAGGCGATGTCGTCGGGGCCGACGACCGCGGTGCTCTCGGGCAGCTGGAGGATCGCGGGACCCGTCACCCGCTCCTCGGGCGGGAGTGAGAGCATGCGCCGCACCGGCACCTCGACCAGACCCGTCTCGGCGAACCAGGCGGTGCGGGTGCGGGTGCGCTCCTCGCTGGCGTCGGGGCTCACCGTGCGGGTGAGGGTCGGCACGGTGAACGGCCCGTAGACCCGCACGCGCCAGGTGACGATCTCGATGCGTTCGTAGTCGGGTGTGACGCCGTAGATGTGCTCGTACTCGCGCACGAAGCGATCCCGGTAGCCCGCGGGGTCGTCGCCGTCGCCGACGGCCACCTCGATCTCGAAGCCCTGCCCGAGGAAGCGCATCTCGACGAACCGGTCGATGCGGGCGACGTCGGTGCCGAGTTCGCGCTGGGCCTGGGCGACGAGGTCGGCGTAGATCGCCTCGACCGCCGCGGCGTCCCAGTCGCGCAGCTCGAGCAGGCGCGTGCGTGACTCCTCGACCATCGGCGGGGCCACGAGGAGACCGGTCGCCGAGAGCACGCCCGCGGCCGCTGGGATCACGACGTGGGACACCCCGAGGATGCGGGCGATGCGCGCCGCATGCACCGGGGCGGCACCGCCGAAGGCGACCATCGGGAAGGTGCGCGGGTCGTGCCCGTGCTCGGTCGCGTGCACCTGCACGGCGAGAGCCATGTGCTCGTCGACGACCCGGGCGACGCCGGCCGCCGCGGCCACCGGGTCGTCACCGAACGCGGAGCCGAGTCGCGACACCATCGCCTGACGGGATGCCGCGGCATCCAGTGTCATGCGACCGCCGAGGAAGTAGTCGGGGTCGAGGTAGCCGAGCACGATGTCGGCGTCGGTGACGGTGGGTTCCTCGCCGCCGAGTCCGTAGCCGGCGGGTCCGGGGCGTGAGCCTGCCGAGTGGGGGCCGACCTTCAGCAGGCCGAGGCCGTCGAGCGCGGCGATCGAGCCGCCACCCGCGCCGATCTCGATCATGTCGACGACGGGCATCGACACCGGGAGCCCCGAGCCCTGCTTCAGCCGGTGCACGCGCCCGACCTCGAAGCCGTTGCGCACGGTCGGCTCGCCGCCCTCCACGATGCAGACCTTCGCGGTGGTGCCGCCCATGTCGAAGGCGATGAGGCGGTCCATGCCGAGCTGGGTGCCGACATAGGCGGCGCCGATCGCGCCGGCCGCCGGGCCCGATTCGAGCAGGCGGATCGGGTAGGCGCGGGCGGTCGCGGTGGTGACGACACCGCCGTTGGACTGCATGAGCATGAGCGATTGGTCGATGCCGAGCGTCGTGAGCGCACGCTCGATGTCCTCGAAGTGCTCGCCGGCGATCGGGCGCACGTAGGCGTTGGCGAGCGTCGTGACGGTGCGCTCGTACTCGCGGATCACGGGCACGAGATGTCCCGAGAGCGTGACGGGGACATCGGGGAGCCGCTCGGCGAGGATCTCGGCGATCGTCTCCTCATGGGCGGCGTCGACGTAGGAGTGCAGCAGGCACACCGCGATCGACTCCACGCCGGCCGCGGCGAGCTCGTCGGCGATGCGCTCGACGTCGGCGCGGTCGAGCGGGGTGAGCACCTCGCCGCGGGGGCCGCGGCGCTCGGTGACCTCGAACCGCTCGGTCGGCGCCACGAGGGGGTCGGGCAGCTGCAGGCGCGGGTCGTAGAGGTCGTAGCGCCATTCGCGTCCGATCTCGAGCACGTCGCCGAAGCCCCGGGTCGTCACGAGCGCCGTCTTCGCGCCGCGACGCTCGATGAGCGCGTTGGTCACGAGGGTGGTGGCACCCACGACGGCGGAGTCGATCGCGTCGGTGTGGTGGTCGGCGTCGGCGAGCACCTGGGAGATGCCCGCGGCGATGGCGCGGCTGAAGTCGTCGTAGGTGGTGAGGGCCTTGCCGAGCCAGGTGCGCCCGGTGGTCTCGTCGAGCAGGACGATGTCGGTGAACGTCCCGCCGATGTCGAAGCTGGCTTTCATGAGTGTCTTTCGGTCGGAGAGGGGTCGATGTGTCGGGGGCGCATCGACGCTGTCGGGGGTCGCGCGGGGATGAGGATCGTCGCGATCTCGATCACGGATGTCACAGGGTCACCGCCGCGGTCATGAGCACCGGCGGCACGACCAGGCCGAGCTGTCCGGCGCGCTGCACGGTGACGAGGGCGCCCACGGCGGCGCTGCGCCGCACGGCGAGGTCGTACACGAGTCCGGCGGCGGCGCCGAGGGCGATCCCCGCGACGAGGGCGGCGGCGATCGCGATCGGCGCGGGCCCCGCGACGGCGGCGACGATGCCACCGGCACCGATCGCGAGCAGCACCGCGAGGGCGGTGGGAAGCCGGCGGGTGCGGCGGGCGCCGACGAGCAGGCGGGCGGCACCGGCCGAGAGCATCACGGTGCCCGCCGAGAGGCCGGCGACGAGGCTCGCGCCGCCCGCGAGCCTCGCGATCTCGCCGGGGAGCGTGGACGTGAACAGGGCCAAGATGCCGTTGGCGGCGAAGACGGCCGCGGCCAGCGTCACCACGCGGCCGGCGGACGGCGTCACGGAGACCGGCACAGCGATCGTCGACGCCGACGCGGCGGGTACGGCCGAGCCGGCGTCGCCGGGCGTGAGCAGCGCGGCGGCCGCGACGACGGCGGCGAGCGCGAGCGCCCCGACGAGGAAGACCTGCGAGGCGGAGAGCCCCGCAGCGGCCAGCAGCCCGGCCGAGAGCGACCCGAGCCCGACGCCGCCGAACACCGCGGCCGTCACCCCGGCCGATCCGGCGCGGGAGGACACGACGACCAGGGATGCCGCCGCCACCACGACCCCGAGCGCGGCCCCGCAGACGACGCGCGCCGCGAGAAGCACCCCGAGCTGGTCGAGCGGCGCGATCACCAGCAGCGCGGCGCCCGCGGCATCCAGCACGACACCCACGACCACGATCGCCACCAGGCTCCGCCGTCGGGCGGCGCGCGCGGCGACGGTCATGCCGCCGATCGACGCGAGTCCGTGGCCGGAGAAGAGCAGCGCGGTCGCCCAGGGCGTGCCGGTCGCCGAGACGATGTGCGTGTAGAACGCGCTCGGCAGCGCCGAGAACGCGCCGACGACGGTGAGCGCCGTCGCGGTCCACCCGGTGCGGCTCACCATCGGTCCCTCACGTTCTGCGGCTCGCCGAGGGCCACGCTCGCCAGCGCCACGTCGGTGACCGCCGAACCGGCCTGATCGATCAGCACCGCCCCGTCGGGCGCCGGATCGAGTCCCGCGACGAGGCGCGCGAGCCCGCCCACCTCGTGCGCGGTGCTGCGGTCGTCGATCAGAGTCGATCTGCGACGGATGCCACGGCGCCGGCGGCGCCCGTCGCGCTCACCGCGAGCACGGCGTCGGCGAGTGCGTCCCTGCCTCCGACGACGACCTCACCCGGGAGCGCCGCACGCGCACGGTCGCCTGCGGCGTCCGAGCGCACGAGCACCCGCCACGACCGCACACCGTGGAGAGTGGCGAGCATGTCGGCGACGGCCCGGTTGGTCGGACCGAACCCGAGGAGCGCGACGGGGGAGGCGGCATCCGCGCGCCCCAGCGCCTCGATCGCGGCGACGGCCGCCGCCGCGGTGCGCAGCCGCGTCGGCAGCATGCCGCGCAGCACCGCGGTCGGCGCCGAGCCGTCGGCGGGACCCGCGAGGATCGTCGACGTCGAGCGTCCGGCGCCGCCCTCGGCGGGAACGTACGACGCCCACTTCGAGATCGCCCAGCCGAGCGCCGGGACCACCGCCGAGATCGACAGGAAGAAGCCGCCGCCCGCAGCGGGGAGCATCTGCTTCGCGGCCTGCGACGCCTCACCGCGCCCGAGGGCGGCGAGGGCTGCCGTGCACGCATCCACGAGCGCGCGGTCGTCGACCGCGGCACGCACCTCGGCGTCGGTCACCTCACGCACGCGACGCCTCCCGGGGGTCGAGTCCGACGGCGGCCGTGGGCGAGACCGCCCCGAGCGCGAGCGACACGATCGTCGCCACCGTGCGGAAGAAGCCCGCCACCGCCGGACTGAAGGCCTTCGGCGAGCGGCTGAGGAACGCGAGATCGCCCCAGATGCGGCCGCCGGTGTGCAGGGGGAAGAGAACGCACGCGTGCAGGTCCTCGGCCGTCGACATGCGGGCGGTCACCGGGAAGCGCCCCGACAGGTTCGACATGTCGCTGAGCTGCACGGTCTGCCCGCTGCGGTACACGTGCGATCCGATGAACGCGTTGTTGACCGGATGGCCCGTGGCGATCGTCTGCCGCCAACGGGCCGACATCCCGGCGCTCGCGATGAGGGTCGCCCGGGGGTCGTCGCTCGTGCCGCCGTCGAGGCGGAAGACGGTCGAGGCGTCGGCGAATCCGCGCGACACGGCCCAGGTGACCGTCGTGTCGGCGACCGCATCGACACTGCCGGCCGCAGCGAGCGCGTCGGCGAGGGCGCCGAGCGCGTCGGTCTGGGAGGTCAGGCGGGCCAGGGCGGCACGCATGCGATCCTCGTTGCGGTTGTCGCCGATCTCGGCGGTCGCGGGGAGGAAGCGGTAGCCGACGCCTCGCACCGATGCGATCCATCGGGGGTCGCCGGACGGGTCGCCGAGCTTCTTGCGCAGGCGGGTGATCGCGAGACGCAGTGCGTTCTGGGCGTCGTCGTCGCCCCACTCCCACAGCTGCTGCACGAGCTCCTCGTGGGAGACGACGCGGCCGCTGTTCGACATGAGCGCGGTGAGCAGTTCGAACTCGTGCCGGCTGAGAGCGAGGTCGTCGCCGTCGAGGGTGCAGCTGCGGGTAGCGACGTCGAGCGCGAGACCCTCGGCCTGGAGCCACCGCACGCGCAGGCTCTCCTCGCCCGAACGGGCGCGCACGAGGGCGAGGAGGCGCGCGCTGAACTCCCGCGGCGAGACGGTCCTCCCGACCACGATGTTCGCGCCGGCGTCGAGCAGCACGAGCTCGACGTCGTCGCGCACGTCGACGTCGACGACGGCGATGGGGGTCTGCCCCGCGGTGCGGAGCACGTTCACGGCCGCGGCGATCCAGTCGATGCTCGATCCGCTGACGAGGATGAGCCGCGCATCCCGCTCCGTCGCGGCATGCGCGGCCGGCACCGGCGCACCGACCGCGACCGTCGGCCACGCGGCGCGACCGATCTTCACCCGCAACGCCGCCGCGGGACTCCCCGGTTCGGCGCAGAGCACGACGGGTCCGAGCAGCTCGGCGTCACGGGCGGTCAGGCCGCCGGTGACGAGGGAGGCGAGGGTCGGCGAGGGGGCCATGGTCAGAGCACCTTCGACAGGAAGGCACGCGTGCGCTCGTGCTGCGGGTTGCCGAGCACCTCGGCCGGCGTGCCGATCTCGACGATCTCGCCGCCCGACATGAACGCGATGCGCCCGGCCACTTCGCGGGCGAAGGCCATCTCGTGGGTGACGACGATCATCGTCATGCCGCTGCGGGCGAGGTCGCGCATGACGTCGAGCACCTCGCCGACGAGCTCGGGGTCGAGCGCCGAGGTGGGCTCGTCGAAGAGCATGAGCTTCGGGCGCATGGCGAGGCCGCGGGCGATGGCGACGCGCTGCTGCTGCCCGCCGGAGAGCGTGCGCGGGTACGCATCCTCTTTGTGCGCCATCCCGACCCGGTCGAGCAGATCGCGCGCGGTCGCCGTGGCCGTGGCACGGTCGAGCCGGCGCACGCGCATCGGCGCCTCGATGACGTTCTCGAGAACGGTCAGGTGCGGGAACAGGTTGAAGTGCTGGAACACCATGCCGATGTCGGTGCGCTGGGCATTGATGCGCCGCGGCGACAGCTCGTGCAAGCGGCCGTCGGCGCGCTCCTCGTAGCCGATGAGGTGGTCGCCGACGTACACGCGACCGCGATCGGGGCGTTCGAGGTGGTTGACGCACCGCAGCAGGGTCGACTTGCCCGACCCCGACGCCCCGATCAGGCAGACGACCTCGCCCGCGGCGACGTCGAGGTCGATGCCCGAGAGCACCTCGACGTGGCCGAACGACTTGTGGATGTTGCGCAGGCGGACTAGCGCTTCGCGATCAGCCATCGCGACCACCTCCTCGAGGATGTGCCGTGGGCGCCGACGGAGCGGAACCCGACGCCGAGGCGTCGCTCGAGCAGATGCTCGAGCCCGGTCAGGATCGTCACGACGACGAGGTACCAGATGCAGACGACGATCAGCACGGGGATCGTCTGATAGGTGCGGGCGTAGATCAGCTGACCGCTGTAGAGCAGCTCGGGCAGCGCGATGACGCTCACGACCGACGAGTACTTCAGCAGTCCGATCGCCTCATTCGCGGCGGGCGGCACGATCACGCGCATGGCCTGCGGCAGGATGATGCGGCGGAACGCGGTGGCGCGACCGATCGCGAGCGCGTCCGCGGCCTCCGACTGGCCCTTGTCGACCGACACGATGCCCGACCGGATGATCTCCGCGAGGTAGGCGGCCTCGTTCAGGGAGAGGCCCAGGATCGCGGCGGTCCACGGCGTGATGAGGGTGTTGGTGTCGATCGACCAGAGGGTCGGGCCGAACGGCACTCCGATCACGACGTCGGGGATGATGATCGCCAGGTTGTACCAGAGGATGATCTGCACGAGAACGGGCGTGCCTCGGAAGAACCAGATGTAGACGCCCGCGGCCCCGCCCAGCAGACCGCTGGAGGAGAGCCGCATGACGGCGAGTGCGAGGCCGATGACCAGCGCGATGACCATGCCGACGAGGGTCAGCAGCAGCGTGGTGCCGAGGCCCGAGAGGATGCGGGGGTCGAACAGGTACTGCAGGACGACGTTCCACTCGTAGTGCGGGTTCGTGAGGAACGACCACGCGACCGAGAGGACGACGACCGCCACGACGGCGATGCCGAGCCATCGCCACCGCCGAGGGCGGGGGACGATGACGTCGGCATCGGCCGCCGTGCGGGGGGTGTCGCTCATTAGAAGGGCGACCCGTTGACGATCGGGGCGGTCAGGCCACGGGACGGAACGCCCCACTTGTCGAGGATCGAGGCGTACGTGCCGTCGGCCATGATCTCGGTGAACGCCGTCTCGACCTCGGCGGTCAGCGCGCTGCCCTTCGGGAACGCCGCGGCGAAGTAGCCCTCGTTCTGGTAGCCGCCCGAGACCTTGAGTCCGCTGGCGCTCTTCATGATGTAGGCGTTGGCGGCGGAGTCGTTCGGGGTGACGTCGATGCGCTTGGAGGTGAGGGCGAGCACGACGGCGTTGAGGTCCGAGTACTCGTTGACGGTGATCGCCGCCTTGCCCTCGGAGGTGCACTTCTCGGAGGCGGTCGCGAGGAGCGAGCCTTCGATGGCGCCCGACGGGATGCCGACGGTCACGCCGCAGAGGTCGTTCATATCGGTGATGTCGCGGTAGTCCGACCGGGTGAGGAAGTTGTTCTCCGCCTTGAGGTAGTCGACGAAGTCGACGCTCTTCTGGCGTTCCTTGGTGTCGAACATGCCGGTGAGAGCCATGTCGAAGCGTCCCGAGGTGAGGCCGGGGATGATCGTGTCGAATCCGGCGCTCTGGAACTGGATCGTGCGGCCGAGCTTGGTCGAGAGGGCGGCGGCCAGGTCGACGTTGATGCCCTCCCACGTCGAACCGTCGCTGCCGGTGAAGTTGTAGGGCAGCAGCGACGGGTCGGCGGCGGCGATGATGACGTCGCCGGAGGTGGTGGAGGACGTGGCCTGGGGCGAGCCGGCGGCGCAGGCCGACAGCGCGAGGGCCGACAGGGCGGCGACGGCAAGTGCCGGGATGCCGCGGCGGATGGTGGATCTCACGGGTGCTCCTCGAGTCATGAGGCGGTGGATGTGGGAAGCGGTGCCCGCCCGGTCCGGGTCGACGAAGGGCGTGATGACAGGAGAACCCGTGAATGTTTCGTCCAGATGTCCATGGCAGTCGCTTTCCGGTTTCCGAGCGCGATACCGACACGGAGACGACATGGAGCGGCTCCTACGATGTCGATATCCGAGCCTCGCCGACACGTTCCCGACTGTCGCCGCGGCCCTCACGATGATCGAAGGCACCCCATGACCTCACCCACGCCCACGAGCGGTTCCGATGCCGTCGCCCGCATGATGACGACGTCGACGGTGGCCGGGGCGATCGATCTGGCGATCGGCGAGCCGGACCAGCCGCTCCCGCAGGAACTGGCGGATGCCGCGGCCCGCGCCTTCCGCGACGGCCGCACCGGCTACACCCCGAAGCTCGGACTCCCTGAGCTTCGGGCCCTCATCGCGGCCGACACGACCAGCTCCTCCGGCCGCGTCCCGGTCGAGGACGTGGTGGTCACGGTGGGCGGCACGGGTGCGGTGGCCGTCGCCCTGATCGTCGGGGGCACGGCAGGTGTGGTCATCCCCGACCCGGCGTGGCCGAACGACCTGGTGCTCGCCGAGCAGCTCGGGCTCCCCGTCGCCCGCTACCGCCAGGGACCGTCCGGTGACGACTTCTTCGCCCTCGACGAGATCGAGCAGGCGCTGCGCGCCGGCTTCCGGCTCGTCGTCGCCAACTCGCCCTCGAACCCGACGGGCGCGGTCGCGTCGGCCGCCGCGATGGCGGCGCTGGTCGCGCTCGTCGAGCGGTACGACGCGCGCATCCTCTCCGACGAGGCCTACGAGTCGATCGTGTTCGACGGTGGTCGCGCCGCGTCGCCGCTCGAGGTCGGCGGCCGCGATGTCACGTTCGCCGCGCGCACCTTCTCGAAGCGGTTCTCGATGACGGGACTGCGGCTCGGCTCGTTGGTCGCGCCCGCGGAGGCGCGGCTCGCCGTCGCGGCGGTGCACGGCACGACGGTCGGGTGCGCGCCGATCACGGCGCAGATCGTCGGCGCCACGGCTCTCGAGCGACTCCCCGACCGCGGCACAGAGCTCTCTGCGATATATCGGGCTCGGTACGAGAACGCCGCAGCGGCACTGCCCGGCCGCCTCGCGTCGGTCACTCCGTCGGGCCTCGGCGGCTTCTACCTCTGGCTCGACGTCCGCGACACCGGCCGCTCGGGTGCGGCCCTCGCCGACGAGCTCGCCGCCCGCGGCGTGCTCGTCTCCGCCGGCACCGTCTACTCCCCCGAGGACGGCTTCCTGCGCGCCTCGCTCACGGCTCCCGACGGGGCGCTCGCCACGGCGTGGCAGACGATCGACGAGGTGCTCGGGGCATCCTGATCAGGCGGCGGATGCCGCGGCATCCGCCCTCTCGTCGGGGCACGAGAAGCGCGATCGGTAGGCGCTCGGGCTGAGTCCGAGCGTGCGCACGAAGTTCTGACGCAGCACGGCCGCCGAGCCGAAGCCGCTCTCGTCGGCGATGCGGTCGATGCCGTGGTCGGTGCGCTCGAGCAGCCGCTGCGCGTGCAGCACCCGCTGCCGGGCGAGCCAGGCCGCCGGCGTCGCACCGAGGTCCTGCTTGAAGCGCCGCGCGAACGTGCGGGTCGACATGTGGGCACGCGCGGCGAGCTGATCGACGGTCAGGTCGAGGTGCAGGTTCGCGAGCATCCAGTCGGTGACCGGCGCGAGCGAGAGCGAGGCCACGGCGGGCAGCGGCTGCGAGATGAACTGCGCCTGGCCGCCGTCGCGCTGCGGGGGCACGACCATCCGGCGGGCGATGGTGTTGGTGACCTCGGCGCCGAGCTCGATACGCAGCAGGTGCAGGCAGGCGTCGAGGCCGGCCGCGGTGCCCGCGCTCGTGATGATCGTGTCGTCCTGCACGTAGAGCACGTCGGGGTCGAGGTCGACGGCCGGGTAGAGCCGGGTCATCTCGGTCGCGTACTTCCAGTGGGTGGTGGCCCGCCGACCGTCGAGCACGCCCGCGGCGGCGAGCACGAACGCGCCCGAGCAGACGCTCAGGAGCCACGCACGACGGGCGGCGGCCGCCTGCACCACGGCGGTGACCCGCGGGTCGATGCGGGACCAGGATGCGCGCGGCACGGGGGTGACGACGACGAGGTCGGCGGTCTCGGCGAAGGTGAGGTCGTCGACGACGTTGATGCTGAAGCCGAGATTCGACGGGATCGCCCCGGGGTCGGGGGCGCAGATGCGGAACTCGAACGGCTCGATGCCGTCGTCACTGCGGTCGAGGCCGAACGCCTCGCAGGCGAGGCCGAACTCGAACGGCGCGAAGCCGGGCTGCACGATCACGGCGACGGTTCTCATGGGGCATCCTCTCGGGCGCCGCGACCCGCGCGGCTGTGGCAGAAAGCATACGCTCTCTGTCCATTCTGCCACTTTTGGCGTGATCACGACGACCGTAGCGTGAGCGCCATGATCCTCCTCGTGCTGCTCGCGCTCCTCGGCCTCGCGGCCGCCCTCTGGACGGTCGTCGAGGTGATCCGCGGAGACAGCCGCCCCGTGCGCACCGACTGGTCTCGCCTCCCCGATCGCGACGACGGTGCTGCGGTCGCCCCGCGTGCGCGGCGACCGCGCGGCGCCGTGCGGCGGGCTCAGGCTTCGACGGGCTCGCCGCGGTAGAGCTTCTCGAACGTCGAGAGGGTGCGCTGGATGTCGTGCACCTTCACCCCGTCGAGCGAGGCCTGCTGCAGCCGGCGGCGCTCGGCGGCATCCGCCGTGAGCACCGTCGTGAGCTTCGCGGCGAAGTCCTCCGCGCTCGTCGGATCGAACAGATAGCCGTTCTCGCCGTCGTGCACGAGATGCGGCAGCGCCATCGCGTCGGCGGCCACGACGGGCAGGCCCGAGGCCATGGCCTCCATCGTCGCGATCGACTGCAGCTCGGCGATCGAGGGCATGGCGAACAGACTGGCGCGCGTGTAGATGCGCCGCAGCTCGTCGTCGTCGACGCGGCCGTAGAAGTGCACCCGCCCGTCGAGGCCCTGCTCGTGCGCGACGAGCTCGAGCTGCTTGCGCTGGTCGCCGCCGCCGACGATGTCGACGTGCACGTCGAGGGCCGGGTCGAGCAACGCGACCGCTTTGAACAGCAGGTCGATCTGCTTCTCGCGGGTGAGGCGACCCACGAACAGCACCCGGTTCTCGGTGCGCGGCTCGAGGTCGGCGGTGTAGTTGCCGGCGTCGATGCCGCAGCTGATCGGGATGACCCCCTGCAGGTCGATCGCGGCCACCAGGAAGTCCGCCGCGCGCTTCGTGGGGGTCGTCACCGCGCGCGCCAGGTCGAAGGTGCGGCGGGCGTCATCCCAGGCCAGCTTCACGAAGAGCCTGTCGAGCAGCGGGGGCAGGGTCGTGAAGTCGAGGATGTTCTCGGCCATCACGTGGTTCGTCGCGATCACGGGGATGCCGCGCTGCGACGCGATGCGCGCGAGCCCGCGCCCGATCACGATGTGCGACTGGATGTGCACCACGTCGGGCTTCACCGCGTCGAGCACCTGACGGGCGTAGTGCTTCGCCAGCCACGGCCACACGAAGCGCAGCCAGTCGTGCGGGTACCAGCGCCAGGACGGCAGTCGGTGCACGGTGACGTTCTCCCCCTCGATGACCTCGACCCGGGGACCGTGATCGCGATGGGTGATGCTCGGGGCCATCACGTGCACGTCGTGCCCGCGCTCGACAAGGCCCGCGGCGAGGCGCTCGGCGAACCGGGCCGCACCGTTCACATCGGGTGAGAAGGTGTCGCAGCCGATGAGGATCGTCAGGGGTCTGTCGGACACGGAAGTCGAGCCTACCTGGCGGCCCGGCGGGATCCCGGGTGATCGACGAGGGAAGACGCGACGTCCAGGAGTGTCTCAGCCGAGCGCCGCCACGAGTAGCGCGCGACGTGCGCGCGGCCCGCGGCGATGACCTCGGCACGGTGCGCGGGGTCATCGAGCCGCCGCACGGCACGGGCGACCGATCCCGGGTCGTGGGGGTCGAAGTACTCCGCACCGGGGCCGGCGACCTCGCGGAAGATCGGCAGATCGGATGCAGCGACCGGCACGCCGATCCCGAGTGCTTCGGCGAGCGGCAGCCCGAAGCCCTCGTCGAGGCTGGCGGAGACGAGCACGGAGCCGTCGGCGAGCGCGCGGGCGTACTGCGCGTCGCTCACGCCGCCGGCGAACTCGACCCGGGCGCCCGGCGGCACGAGCGCCTCGAGCTCGGCCTGGCGGACCGGGCCGATGCGGCTCAGCAGCTGCAGCGTCTTGTCGGGCAGGTGGGCCATCGCGGCGATGAGGGTCTCGACATTCTTGTAGCCCATGAACGAGCCCATGTAGACGAGGTGCGACGGAGTGGCCGCGGCATCCGCCTCGGTGTCGAGGAACGCGCCCAGGTCGTCGGGGGCGTTCGGGATGACCACGACCGGACGCTTCGTGAGCCGCACCCGCGCGAACTCGTCGCGGCTGGTCTCGCTCACCGTCGCGACGACGTCGGCGGCGTTGAGCGTCACCCGCTGCGGCACGTAGGAGAGGTGGAACAGCCGCCACCCGAGCCGCACGAGCGGAGAGAACTCGGCGGGCGGCGTGCGGTGCCGATAGTAGATCGTGTCGTGGAGGGTCAGGATGAGCCGGAACCGCCGGCCGATCGTGCCCATCGTCTGCATCGGCGAGAACACCACATCGGGCTCGTACGCGTTGAGGATGCGGGCGGTGAACGGCTCCTTCGCCGAGGTCGGCGCGTGCAGGAACAGGTGCTCGACGCCGTCGGGGAGCACAGCGAGCTGCTCCGGGTCGTGCACGAGGAACGTCACGTCGGCGAGCTCGGCGATCGCGGTCGCCAGCCCCGCGGAGTAGCGGCTGATGCCGTCGTGTCCGTGCGGGCGGATGTACCGCGCGTCGAAGAAGAATCGCATGCGCCCCAAGCCCCTCTCGTCGATCCAGACTAAAGGAGGCCCTGTGGTGCCAAGATGTGCGCATGCCGCTCGATGCACCCCTGCCGTCCACCGCCGACCTCCACGCCCGGGGCGTCGAGGAGCGGCGCGCCACCGCCCGTCGCGACCTCGCGACACTCACGGTCGCGACCCGTGATCCGCTGGGCATCCTCGCGGCGCAGAACGAGACCCGCATCCCCGATCTCCTCGGGCTACGGGCCGAGCGCATGTCGACCGACCCGTTCGCCTTCTACCGGGGCACGGCCGCACTCATGGCGGCAGACCTCGCCGACGACCCCCACTCGGGCATCGTGGTCGCCTCCTGCGGCGACGCGCATGTGGCGAACTTCGGCTTCTACGCCTCGCCGCAGCGCACGCTCGTGTTCGACCTGAACGACTTCGACGAGGCCGCGTGGGCGCCGTGGGAGTGGGATGTGAAGCGCCTGGTGACGAGCATCGTCGTCGGCGGTCGCCACACCTCGCGCGACGCCGCCGTGACCGAGCGGGCCGCGCGCGCCGCCGTCGGCGCCTACCTCGCGACGCTGCGCCGACTCACCGCGCTCAGCGCCCGTGAGCGGTATTCGCTGCACCTCGACCCGAAGAAGGGCATGGGCGCTCTCGCCAAGACGTCGCGGAAGGCGCTGGCGGCGGCGATGTCCGACGCGCTGCGGCGCACCGGCGATCGTGCCGCGCGCCGCTGGACGACGACGGATGCCGCGGGCCGCGCGGTGTTCGTCGAGGCCCCGCCCACCATGACCCACGTCGACGACGAGATCGAGGAGCGCGCACGGAGCCTGTACGGCGCCTACCAGCGCTCGGCGAGCGTCGACATCGCGCTGCTGCTGCAGCACTACGCCGTCGCCGACGTCGCCCGCCGCGTGGTCGGCGTCGGCTCCGTCGGCACGCGCTGCTACCTCGCCGCGCTCGAGGACGGCGACGGCCGCGTCATGCTCCTGCAGATGAAGCAGGCAGGTCCCAGCGTGCTCGAGCAGTACGGCCGCATCGAGCAGCCGTTCACCCTGCGCGCGAGCATCGCCGACGGAGGCCAGGGTGCCCGTGTGGTGTCGCTGCAGCGCATCCAGCAGGCCTTCAGCGACCCGTTCCTCGGGTACGTGCAGGCGCCGGCCGGCGACTACTACGTGCGCCAGTTCCACGACCTGAAGGGCAGCATCGACACCGACACCCTCGAGGACGTGTCGTTCGTGGAGTACGCCCAGGCGTGCGGCGGGGTGCTCGCCCGCGCCCACGCGCAGGACCCGGTGGCGGCGGAGATCGTCGGCTACGCGGGCAACGGCCGCCAGGTGACCGACGCGATCCTCGAGTGGTCGCTCGCGTACGCGAACCTCTCGGCCGCCGACTTCCGCGACTTCGTGTCCGCGAACGCGGCCCCGAGCGACCCGGTCGCCGCCTGAGAGCGGATGCCGCGGCATCCGTCTCACTCGGTGTGACGTAACGACGGCGCAACAGCCGTGGGCCATGCTGTGCTCATGTCGATCAAGGTCGCGCTCGAGCACCGCACGAGCTACCGGTTCGCCCACTCCGTCAAGGCGTGGCCCCACACGATCCGGCTGCGGCCGGCGCCGCACGCGCGCACGCCCATCGAGGCGTACTCGCTGACGGTGTCGCCGGAGGGTCACTTCCTGAACTGGCAGCAGGATCCGTTCGGCAACTGGCTGGCGCGCATCGTGTTCCCCGAGAAGATCGACCACCTCGAGGTGACGGTCGGGCTCGTCGCCGACCTCATGGTCATCAACCCGCTCGACTTCTTCATCGAGGAGTACGCCGAGCGGTTCCCGTTCGCCTACGACGACGCCCTCGCCGCCGACCTCGCGCCCTACCTGCGGCCGGTCGACGACAGCGCCGCGGCGCTCGCGTGGCGGGAGAAGCTGCCCCCGCTCCCCGCCGACGGCGTGCCGACGGTGACGTTCCTCGCCGACCTGAACCGGGCCGTCTACGGCGATGTCGCCTACTCGGTGCGCATGGAGGCGGGCGTGCAGACCCCCGACGAGACCCTCGCCCGCGGCATCGGCTCGTGCCGCGACAGCGCGTGGCTGCTCGTGAGCCTGCTGCGCGGCTACGGGCTCGCCGCCCGGTTCGTGTCGGGCTACCTGGTGCAGCTCGCGCCCGACCGCGAGTCGCTCGACGGGCCGAGTGGCGCCGCCGCCGACTTCACCGACCTGCACGCGTGGGCCGAGGTGTTCGTGCCCGGCGCCGGCTGGATCGGCCTGGATCCGACGAGCGCCCTGTTCGCCGGCGAGGGGCACATCCCGCTCTCCGCGACGCCGCACCCCTCGTCGGCCGCCCCGATCGCGGGCGCCACCGAGCCGGTCGAGGTGACGTTCGACTTCGCGAACGAGGTGCGCCGGGTGCACGAGGACCCCCGCACCACGAAGCCCTACCCGGATGCCGCGTGGGAGCGCATCGACGCGCTCGGCGAGGCCGTCGACCGGCGTCTGGCGGACGCCGACGTGCGGCTCACGATGGGCGGGGAGCCCACCTTCGTCGCCCTCGACGACGCGACCTCGGCCGAGTGGAACACCGCCGCCGACGGGCCGCACAAGCGCGCCCTCGCGAACGATCTGGCCGAGCGCCTCCGACGCGAGTACGCCACCGGAGGCGTCGTGCATCGCGGCCAGGGCAAGTGGTACCCCGGCGAGCCGCTGCCGCGCTGGAACATCGCCCTGCAGTGGCGCGCCGACGGCGAACCCCTGTGGCGCGACCCCGCCCTGTTCGCCGACCCCTGGGGGGACGAACCGGATGCCGCGGCATCCGCTCATGCCGACGCGCTCGCGCAGCGCGTGATCGAGGTGCTGGGGCTGCCGCGCACACAGCTGCTGGCCGCCTACGAGGATCCGCTCGTGCCGCTCGCCGCCGAGGTGCGGCAGCCGGTGGGTGCACCCGCTGAGGAACCGGGCGGTGTCGCCGACGTCGCCGCGTTGGACGCCGCCACCGACGTGCCGGTCGGATGGGTGGTGCCGCTCGTGACGGGCGAGGAGTGGACGAGTCCGCGCTGGCGGTTCCGCCGCGGTCGGCTCGTGCTGGCGGCGGGGTCGAGCCCGGCAGGGCTCCGGCTGCCGCTCGACCAGCTGTCGTGGGTCGACCCGGAGGGCACCGGCGAGCCGTCGTATCTCGAGGCCGGCCCGCGGGTGCGGGTGGAGATCCCCGAGGTGACGGTCGTGCCGGTCGACGGCGCGCCGACCACGGCGCTCTCGATCGAGGCGCGCGACGGGCAGGTGCACGTGTTCCTGCCCCCGACCGACACGCTCGAGGCCTACGCGGCCGTGCTGCGGGTGATCGAGCTCGCCGCCGCCCAGACCGGGGTGCGCGTGGTGATCGAGGGCTACGGCCCGCCGCCGGACGCCCGGCTGCGCCAGCTCGTCGTCACCCCCGACCCGGGTGTGATCGAGGTGAACGTGCAGCCGACCTCGTCGTGGGCGGAGCAGCGGGAGCTGACCACCACCCTGTACGAGCACGCCCGGCAGGCCCGCCTCACCACCGAGAAGTTCGATCTCGACGGCCTCCACACCGGCACCGGCGGCGGCAACCACCTCACGCTCGGCGGCGCGCAGCCGGTCGACTCGCCGCTGCTGCGGCGCCCGCAGCTGCTCGCCAACCTCATCGCCTACTGGCAGCGCCACCCGAGCCTGTCGTACCTGTTCTCGGGCCGGTTCATCGGCCCGACGAGCCAGGCGCCGCGCTTCGACGAGGGGCGTCCTGAGGCGGTCTACGAGATGGAGATCGCGCTGCGCGAGATCGAGCGGATGTCACGGGCCGCCGCGACCGCCGGCGAGGATCCGAGCCCGTGGGTCGTCGACCGCGCATTCCGCCACCTGCTCACCGACCTCACCGGCAACACGCACCGGGCCGAGTTCTGCATCGACAAGCTCTACAGTCCCGACTCGTCACGCGGCCGGCTGGGGCTGCTGGAGCTGCGCGGATTCGAGATGCCGCCGCATCCTCAGCTCGCCCTCGTGCAGGCGCTGCTGGTGCGCTCCCTCGTCGCCATGCTGTGGGATCGGCCCGACGCCGGCCCCCTCGTGCGCTGGGGCACCCGGCTCCACGAGGACGCCCTGCTGCCCGAGGGCGCGGCCGCCGACATCGCGGCCGTCATCGACGACCTGCGCGCGGCGGGAATCGCGTTCGAGCACGGCTGGCTCGACGCGTTCACCGAGTTCCGCTTTCCCCGCATCGGCCAGGTGACCCTTCCCGGCGGCATCGAACTCGAGCTGCGCCAGGCGATCGAGCCGTGGCACGTGCTGGGCGAGGAGGCCAGCTCCGGCGGAACCGCCCGCTACGTGGACTCGTCGCTCGAGCGCATCCAGGTGCGGGTGACGGGCCTCGATGTGCGCCGACACCTCGTCGCGTGCAATGGTGTGTCGGTGCCCCTCACCGCCGGCCGCGCGCCCGACACGCACTACGCGGGTGTGCGCTATCGCGCCTGGCAGCCGTGGTCGGCGCTGCACCCGACGATCGAGGTGCAGGCGCCGCTGACGGTCGAGGTGATCGACACGGATGCCGCGGTCAGCCTCGGCGGCGCGACGTATCACGTCGTGCACCCGGGCGGCCGGGCCTACCATCAGCCCCCGATCAACGCGAACGAGGCCGAGGCGCGGCGCGCGAGCCGCTTCGAGCCGCGCGGCCTCACGGCGGGCGCCGTCGACGTCGCCGCGGTGCGCGATCGCGGGCGCGCCGCCGCGACCGCCGACTACCCGCACACCCTCGACCTCAGGAGGGCGCCCCGCCCGTGACGGTCATCCGCGACTACGCCGCCACCCTCGCCCAGCCGGCCCTGCCGCTGGGCGGGAGCGGTTTCGCGCGCGTGCGGTACGACGAGGTGATCGCCCCCGACGGCACGCTGCGCGAGGCGTGGAAGGCGATGGCCGAGAGCGTCGTCGCGCTCACACCCGCGGAGCTTCAGCGGGCCGAGGCGGAGGTGCGGCAGTTCCTCGTCGACGACGGAGTGACGTACGCCCCCGCGGGCGGTGACGCGCAGCCGTGGCAGCTCGACCCGGTCCCGCTCGTGCTCGCCCCCGACGAGTGGACGCGCATCGAGGCGGGCCTGGCGCAGCGCGCCGAGCTGTTCGATGCGATCCTCGCCGACCTCTACGGCCCGCAGACGCTGCTGGCCGACGGTTCGATCCCGGCGGCGGCGGTGTTCGGGCACGCGGGCTACGTGCGCTCCGCCGTGCGCGCGGGCACCGGCGAGACATCCCTGTTCCTGCTCGCCTCCGATCTCGGTCGCGACGCGTCCGGCGAGTGGTGCGTGCTCACCGACCGCACCCAGGCGCCGTCGGGCCTCGGCTATGCGCGGGAGAACCGGCGCGTCATCTCGCAGGTGCTGCCCGAGCTCTACCAGGAGCACCGGCTGCACCGCATGGACCCCTACTTCGCGGCGCTGCGGCAGAGCCTGCTGAGCGCGGCCGAGGGGGTCGCCGACCCGCGGGTGGTGATCCTCACCCCGGGCGCCCTGTCGGAGACCGCGTACGACCAGGCCTACCTCGCCGGAGCCCTCGGCTTCCCGCTCGTGCAGGGCAGCGATCTGGTCGTCTGGGAGGGCTGGCTCTGGGTCAAGCCGTCGGGCTGGCCCGAGGTGCGCCCGACCGAGCGCGTCGACGTCATCCTGCGACGGGTGGATGCCGCGTGGTGCGACCCGCTCACGCAGCGCTCCGACTCGCGGCTGGGGGTCGCCGGTCTCGTCGAGGTCATCCGCCGCGGTCGCGTGCGGGTCGTGAACGGACTGGGCGCGAGCGTGCTCGAGAACCCGGCGCTGTCGCCCGTGCTGCCGGAGCTCTGTGAGCGTCTGCTCGGCGAGCAGCTGCGGCTGTCGACACCGGCGACCTGGTGGGGCGGCGACGCGACTGGCCTCGAGGTGCTGCTCGCCCGCCTCGACGACGAGTCGTTCGCGGTGCGCACGATCGACGGCGCCGGCATGCCCGACGCGGATGCCTCGCCCGACGCGGTGCGTGCGCTGATCCGCGAGAACCCGTGGCGCTGGGCCGGGCACGAGGTGCTCACCCTGTCGCAGGCGCCGGTGTGCGGTGCCGATGGGCAGGCGCTGGCCGCCCCCGTGACGCTGCGCACCTTCACGCTGCGGCATGGCTCGACCTATCGCCCCCTCGTCGGGGGGCTGGCCAACGTCGCGCACGCGCAGCGTCCGGGCCGGGTCTCGAAGGACGTCTGGGTCATGAAGAGCACGCCGGGCGATCCCGACCAGGGTCTGCTCGAGCTCGAGCCGGTGTCGGTCTCCGGGGTCATCCCCGCGCTCGGACCCCGCGCGATCGAGGACATGTGGTGGATCGGCCGCTACGCCGAGCGGGCGGAGGACCTGCTGCGCCTCGTCGTGGCGGTGCACACGCACGCCGACCGGCTGCCTGCGGGCGACGCGGCCGCCGACGACGCCGTGCTGGTCGCGATGGCCGCGATCGAACGCCTCATCGGGCGACGGCCGGGCACGGTGCACCAGGAGCTGCGGTCGGCGATCGTCGAGGCATCCCGACCCGGCACCGCGGCGCAGTCGCTCGCGCAGCTGCGCTTCGCGCTCGAGGCGGTGCGCGACCAGCTCTCGAACGACGTGTGGCGCAGCGTCGCGGCGAGCGACCGTGCGCTCGGCGAGCTGCGCGCCTCCGGCCAGCGTCAGATCGCCGACGGCGCCGGCCGCATGCTCACCGGCATCCTGTCGCTGCAGGCGGTGACGGCGAACATGATCCGCGACGACGGTTGGTTGGCGATCGAGGCTGGCCGCTGGATCGAGCGGTCGCTGCAGGTGTGCCTGTTGCTGCGGTCCACGGTCGTCGAGAAGCGCGAGCGGTTCGTCGAGCTGTCGGTGCTGGAGATGGTGCTCGCCTCGGCCGAGAGCGCCGTGACCCAGCGTCGCCGTTACCGCGGCAACGTGCGCGTGTACGGCGTGCTCGAGCTGCTGCTGCTCGACGCCCGCAACCCGCGCTCGGTGGCCTTCGCGCTGGGCGAGCTGCGCGCGCGCCTCACGGCGCTCCCCCGATCGACGGGTTCCACGCGCCCCGAGCGTCTGCTGGAGCAGCTCGAGCAGACGCTGGCAGAGACGGATGCCGCAGCCCTCGCGTCGACCTCGGACGGTCACCGTGACGGGCTCGAGCGCCTGCTGGACGACACGATCGCCCAGCTGCGGCTGCTGGCCGAGGCGGTCGCCGACCTGCACTTCGCAAGCGGCCCGACCGCGCAGCCGATCACCGCGCTGTCGCTCACCGAGCTGCTGGCGGTGGCGTCGTGAAGTACCGCGTGAGGCACCGCACCGAGTACACGTACAGCTCGGAGGTCGAGAACAGCCTCGGACTCGCGCACCTCGCCCCGCGGGCGCTGCCGTGGCAGCGGGTGGGCGAGCACGAGCTGACGATCGACCCCGTGCCGGGTGATCGGCGTCTGGATGCGGACGTCTACGGCAACCACCTGACCTATTTCCACGTGACCGACCCGCACGAGCGGCTGGTGGTCGAGGCGCGCACCGAGGTCGAGGTCGTCGACACGGCCTACGACGTCGATGCCCTCGCGCGCCCGTGGGAGTCGGCGCGCCCCCTGCACGGCGTGATCGGCGCCGACGTGTGGACGGCGACCGAGTTCGCGATTCCGTCGCCGAAGGTCGCGATGCTGCCCGAGGTGCGCGACTACGCGGCGGTCAGCTTCACCCCGGGCCGGCCGATCGGCGAGGCGGTCACCGACCTGATGCACCGCATCAAGGCCGACTTCGACTACGACAGCAAGGCGACGACGGTCACGAGCACCGTTGCCGACGTCTTCGCCAAGCGGGCGGGCGTCTGCCAGGACTTCGCCCACCTCGCGCTGTCGTGCGTGCGCAGCCACGGCCTCGCCGGGCGCTACGTCAGCGGCTACCTGTCGACGACGCCTCCGCCCGGCAAGACCAGGGTGCTGGGTGCGGATGCCTCGCACGCGTGGCTCGCAGTCTGGGTGCCCGGCTCCGACGCGTGGCTCGCGATCGACCCGACGAACGACCAGTGGGCGGGCGAGCGCTATGTCACCGTCGCGTGGGGTCGCGACTACGGCGACGTCACCCCGGTGAAGGGCATCATCTACACCGAGGCGAAGAAGTCGACCCTCAAGGTCGCGGTCGACGTCATCCCCGAGACCGAGTTCTCCCCGGCCTGAGCCCGCGGCGTCGCCACCGCGCCGCCGCACCCACCGCCGCACCCACCGCCGCGCCATCGACCGCGAGAAGGCACATTGCGCGACCCACGGGGCGCCGCGCACCGCGCAACATACCTTCCGGCGCGGAGAGCGGCGGCAGCCACGGACACCGCGCGCCGCGCAACGTGCTTCCGGCGCGGAGAGGGGCAGCAGCCACGGCACAGGGCGACGGACTGCCGCAGACGGGGGCCGGGCGCAAGCCCCGGGCCACGGCATCCGGATGTGACACCATCGTCGCGTGAAGGCCTTCGCCTGCCGCGTGTGCGGCTCCCGTCTGTTCTTCGAGAACTCTGTTTGCGTGACCTGCGGCACGGGCCTCGGCTTCTCCCGCGGCGAGGCCGACATCGTGGCCGTCGACGCGGCGGGGCTCGTCTGGCACGTGTGCCGCAACCTCGCGCGCACCGGATGCACCTGGCTCGCCCCTCTCGAGGGCGGGCAGTGCGCGGCGTGCGATCTGA
>NZ_MEGA01000039.1:0-22128 GCF_001725695.1 Microbacterium sp. SCN 71-21 | reverse complement strand
CGGCCCGGCGCGCCGGTGCATCTCGTCGGGGTGACCGGGCCCGCCGCACGGGCGCTCGCCACCTGGACGCCGGCGGCCTACGCCCGCGCAGAGCTCGCCGAACGCGCACCGCTGCGCATGCCGCCGACCGTGCGCATCGTGCGCATCGAGGGCACGCCCGAACGGGTGCAGCAGGCGGTGCAGGATGCCGCGGCCCACGCACCCCTTCCCGCCGACGCCCTGCTCGGATCCGTCGCGCTCGACGACGGGCGCGTGCGGGCGCTGCTGCGCGTCGACTACGCCGCCGGCGCCGACACGATGCGGTCGCTGCGCGCGAGCGTCGTGGCCGCGGCGATCTCCGGGCGACGCCCGCCGAAGGGTCGACCACCGGTGCCGCGCAATACACTGAACGTCCGGGCCGACCTTCTCGACGTCGACCTGTGACCCGCTCGACGACCCAGTGTCGCGATGCCCGCGGTCGTCCACGAACAGGGAGCCCATGCGTCTGATCTTCGCCGGTACGCCGGCGGCCGCGGTGCCGTCTCTGCGTGCCCTTGCGGCCTCCTCGCACACGATCGCGACGGTCGTCACGCGCCCGGATGCCCCGATCGGCCGCAAGCGCGTGCTCACCCCGTCGCCGGTCGCGGCGACCGCCGACGAGCTGCAGCTGCCGACGCTCAAGACCCGTCGCCTCGACCCCGAGGCATCCGCTCATCTCGAGGCCCTCGACGCCGATCTCGGCGTGATCGTCGCGTACGGCGGGCTCGTGCGCGAGCCGCTGCTGAGCGCCCCGCGCCTCGGCTGGATCAACCTGCACTTCTCGCTGCTCCCGCGCTGGCGGGGCGCCGCCCCGGTGCAGCACGCGCTGATCGCGGGCGACGCCGAGACCGGATCGAGCGTGTTCCGTCTCGTCGCGGAGCTCGACGCCGGTGACGTCTACAGCGAGGTGCGCTACCGCGTCCCGCCGCTCGCGACGGCCGCCGACGTGCTGCGCGAGCTGTCGATCATCGGCGCGGAGCAGATCGTCGGCGTGGTCGACGCCCTCGCGGCCGGAACGGCCGTCGCGACGCCCCAGGCGGGCACGCCGACCCTCGCGCCGAAGCTCGACGCCGCCGACGGACGGCTCGACGTGACACAGACCGCCGACGTCGTGCTCGGGCGGTTCCGCGGGGTCACCCCGGAGCCGGGCGCCCATCTCGTCGTCGACGGTCAGCGCCTCAAGGTGCTCGCCGCCCACCGCGCCGAGTCCACCGCCCGCCCTGCCCCGGGTCAGCTCGCCCTGCAGGGCCGCGAGGTGGTGGTCGGCACGGCCGACGACGCGATCGCGCTCGAGCGGGTGCAGCCGGCGGGCAAGGCGGCGATGGTCGCCGGCGACTGGTGGCGCGGCCTGCGGGTCGACGAGCTGCGGGTCGAGAAATGACCGCCCCCGCTCGCCGTGTCGCGTTCGAGGTCATCCGGGCCGTGCACGCCGACGACGCGTACGCGAACCTGCTGCTGCCCGCCGCCATCACCCGCGCCGGGCTGAGCAGCGCCGATGCGGCGCTCGCGACCGAGCTCACCTACGGCACCCTGCGCCGCGAAGGCACCTATGACGCGGTCATCTCGCTCGCCGCGGGCCGCGACATCGCGCTGATCGACCCGCCCGTGCTCGACGCGCTGCGGCTCGGCGCCCACCAGATCCTCGCGACGCGCATCGCGTCGCATGCCGCCGTGCACGACACCGTCGATCTGGTGCGGCGCGAGATCGGCCCCGCCGTGACCGGCTTCGCGAACGCGGTGCTGCGCCGGATCTCCCGCGACAACCCCGGCGACTGGTTCTCCCGCATCGCCGACGAGGCGCGCTCCGACGACGAGCGCCTCGCGCTGCGGTTCTCGCACCCGGTCTGGGTGATCCGCGCCTTCCGTCGCGCCCTCGCCGCCGAGGGCCGCGCCGACGAGCTCGAGGCGCTGCTGACCGCCGACAACGCGGCACCGGGCGTCACGATGGCGGCGCTCCCGGGGCTCGTCGATCCTGACGCGGACAGCGCCCGCACCCCGTACTCGCCCGTCGGCTTCCGACTCGCCGGCGGCGACCCGGAGCCCGTCATCACCGCGGCGGGCGGCCGGGTGCGCGTACAGGACGAGGGATCCCAGCTCGTCGCCCTGGCGCTCAGCCGCCACGCCCCCGTGCGCGCGGGGGAGCGGTGGCTCGACCTGTGCGCGGGGCCGGGCGGCAAGACCGCACTGCTCGCGGCCGAGGCCCTCGCGCACGGAGCCGTCCTCGAGGCGAACGAGCCAGTTCCGGCCCGCGCGGGACTGGTGCGCCGTTCGGTGGCCGCCGTGCCGCTCCCGGTCGACGTCTCCGAGCTCGACGGGCGCGAGCGGGCGGCGAGCGCCGCGGGTGCGTACGACCGCATCCTCGTCGACGCGCCGTGCACGGGTCTCGGCGCGCTGCGCCGGCGTCCCGAGGCGCGGTGGCGCAAGCAGTCATCGGATGTCGCGGACCTCACCCCGCTGCAGCGGGAGCTGCTGTCCTCGGCCGTGGGCGCGCTGGCCCCGGGCGGCGTGGTCGCGTACGTCACCTGCTCCCCGCATCTCGCCGAGACGCAGGGCGTCGTGGCCGACGTGCGCCGCGAGTGGGGCGACGCCCTCGAGCCGGTCGACGCCCGCGAGGTGCTGCAGCGGGTCGCCCGGCGCCCGCTCGATCTCCCCGAGCCGGCGTCCGACGACGGACACGCCCAGCTCTGGCCCCACCGCCACGGCACCGACGGGATGTTCCTCGCGCTGCTCCGACGTCGCTGACGTCCCGGGTGGCGAGGTCCGGCCCGGGATAATGGGGGAGTGAGCGACATCCGCATCAATCCCTCCATCCTCTCCGCCGACTTCGTGAACATGCAGGCGGACCTCGACCGCATCGCGACCGCAGACTTCGTGCACGTCGACGTCATGGACAACCACTTCGTGCCGAACCTCACGTTCGGGCCGCAGATGGTGCAGCGCATCCAGGAGACGAGCCCGGTGCCGCTCGATGTGCACCTGATGATCGACGACGCCGACCGCTGGGCCCCCGGTTACGCCGAGCTCGGCGCGGCATCCGTCACCTTCCATCTCGAGGCCGCGACCGATCCGATCACCCTGGCCCGCACCCTGCGCGGCATCGGCGCGCGCGCCGGCGTCGCCATCAAGCCCGGAACCCCCGGCGAGGGCCTGTACGACGTGCTCGACGAGTTCGACCAGATTCTGGTGATGACCGTCGAGCCGGGCTTCGGCGGACAGTCGTTCATGACTTCCACGATGCCGAAGCTGTCGGCGCTGGCCGCCGAGGCGCGTCGCCGAGGATCGTCGGTGTGGCTGCAGGTCGACGGCGGCATCGGCGAGTCGACGATCGCCCAGGCCGCCGAGGCGGGCGCCGACACCTTCGTCGCCGGCTCCGCGGTGTTCGGCGCCGACGACCCGGCCCGCGCGATCGAGGCGCTGCGCAGCGGCGCCGCCCGTCACGCCCACGCGCACTGAGGCGGGCCTGGGCCCGAGGGGGCCGCGCGGTTCGCTACCCTTGCAGGGTGAAGTCGTTCGACGAGCTGTTCGCTGAGCTCACCGTCAAAGCCCAGGAGCGTCCCGCCGGTTCCGGCACGGTCGCCGAGCTCGATGCGGGTGTGCACGCGATCGGCAAGAAGATCGTCGAAGAGGCCGCCGAGGTGTGGATGGCCGCGGAGTTCCAGTCCGACGCCGAGGCGGCGGAGGAGATCTCCCAGCTGCTCTACCACCTCCAGGTGCTGATGCTCGCGAAGGGTCTGACCCTGCAGGACGTCTACCGACATCTGTGACCCGCGCCGGCCCCGCCGGCACGAGGCATCCGCTCATCACACGACCGCAGAGAAGACCATGCTCAGAATCGCCGTGCCCAACAAGGGCTCGCTCGCCGAGACCGCAGCCGAGATGCTGCAGGAGGCCGGGTACACCGGCCGACGCGATCCCAAAGACCTCTACGTGCTCGACGCCGCCAACGACGTCGAGTTCTTCTACCTCCGCCCTCGCGACATCGCGACCTACGTCGGCTCGGGCGCGCTCGATGTCGGCATCACCGGCCGCGACCTGCTGCTGGACGCCCGCATGCCCGGTGCACGCGAGATCGAGACGCTCGGCTTCGCCGATTCGACGTTCCGGTTCGCGGGCCCTCCCGGCCGCTTCCGCGAGCTGAGCGACCTGCACGGGCTGCGCGTCGCCACGGCCTACCCCGGCCTCGTCGACGGCTACCTCGACGAGCAGGGCGTCGCCGTCGACCTCGTTCCCCTCGATGGCGCGGTCGAGTCGGCCGTGCAGCTCGGTGTGGCCGATGCGGTCGCCGACGTCGTGTCGACGGGCACCACGCTGCGCCAGGCGGGCCTCGAGATCTTCGGTCCCGTGCTGCTGCAGTCCGAGGCCGTGCTCATCAGCGGCAGCACCGAGCCCGACGGTCTCGACACCCTGCTGCGACGCCTGCGCGGCGTGCTCGTGGCGCGCCAGTACGTGATGGTCGACTACGACCTGCCGCTGGTGCTGCTCGACCAGGCCGTCGCCGTCGCCCCCGGCATCGAGTCGCCGACCGTGTCGCCGCTGCGCGACCCCGAGTGGGTCGCCGTGCGGGTGATGAGCCCCCGCAAGGGCGTCAACCGCGTCATGGACGACCTCTACGCGCTCGGCGCCCGCGCCATCCTCGTCACCGAGATCGCCGCCGCGAGGCTCTGATGAGCGTCGTCACGCGGGTGATCCCGTGCCTGGATGTCGCGGCCGACCGCGTCGTGAAGGGCGTGAACTTCGAGAACCTCCGCGACATGGGCGACCCGGTCGAGCTCGCCCGGCTCTACTTCGCGCAGGGGGCCGACGAGATCACCTTCCTCGACGTCACCGCGACCGTCGACGAGCGGGCGACCACCTACGAGGTCGTGCAGCGCACGGCCGAGGAGGTCTTCATCCCGTTGACCGTGGGCGGCGGCGTGCGGGCGACCGACGACGTGGCGCGCCTGCTCGCCTGCGGCGCCGACAAAGTGGGCGTCAACTCAGCCGCCATCGCACGCCCCGAGCTGCTCGGCGAGATCGCCGATCGCTTCGGCGCTCAGGTGCTCGTGCTCTCCCTCGACGTGAAGCGCTCGGCGGCGACGCCCAGCGGATTCGTCGTCACCACCCACGGCGGAC
Organism: Microbacterium sp. SCN 71-21; assembly: GCF_001725695.1. NCBI lineage: Bacteria > Bacillati > Actinomycetota > Actinomycetes > Micrococcales > Microbacteriaceae > Microbacterium > Microbacterium sp. SCN 71-21. Next base: position 16,998 of record NZ_MEGA01000039.1, on the reverse strand, counting down.
GCACCGAGACATCCCTCGACGCCCTCGCCTGGGCGCAGGAGGCCATCGAGCGCGGCGCCGGCGAGCTGCTGGTGAACTCCATCGACGCCGACGGCACGAAGGACGGCTTCGACCTCGAGCTCGTCGCCCTCATGCGCGAGATCTCGAGCGTGCCCGTGATCGCCTCGGGCGGCGCCGGCCGTGCGGCCGACTTCGCCCCCGCTGTGCGCGCGGGCGCCGATGCGGTGCTGGCGGCGAGCGTGTTCCACTCGGGCCAGCTGACGGTGGGCGATGTGAAATCCGCCCTCGTCGCCGACGGAGTGGAGGTACGCCGATGACGGACTCGCTCGACGAGCGCATCGCCGCCGTCGCGTTCAACGCCGACGGTCTCGCCCCCGCGATCGTGCAGCAGTGGGACACCCACGAGGTGCTCATGCTGGGGTGGATGGATGCCGAGGCGCTCCGTCGCACGTTGACCACCGGTCGCGTCACCTACTGGTCGCGGTCCCGCCAGGAGTACTGGCGCAAGGGCGACACGTCGGGCCACATCCAGCTCGTGAAGTCGGCACACCTCGACTGCGACGGCGACGCACTGCTGATCGAGGTCGACCAGGTGGGGCCTGCGTGCCACACGGGCCTGCGCAGCTGCTTCGACACCGCCGACCTCGACGCGGTCGACGGCGTGGCGGGGGAGGAGCGCCCGTGATCGCCCGTGCGCGTCTGATCGCCGTGCTCGCCGCGCTCGTCGCCGGGGCGATCGGCATCATCTCCTCCACGCAGACGTGGATCGACGTCATCCTCACGGCCGGCTCTGCTCCCGACATCGCGGTCGCCGGAAACGATGCCGTGCCGGTGCTCGCGCCGCTCAGCCTCGCCGCGCTCGCACTCGGCCTCGCGCTGTCGATCGTCTGGCGCATCCTGCGGTATGTCTTCGGCGCCCTCGCCCTCGCGGGCGCCGTGTGGCTGTTCATCCTGACGCTGCAGGTCGTGACGGGTCCGCCGGTGGCCGCGGTCGCCGCGCCCATCACCAAGGCCACCGGCATCGCCGGGTCGGCCGCGATCGCCGCGCTCATCGACCATGCCGTGGTCTCAGGCTGGGCGTGGGGCGCGCTGTTCGGCTGGGTGCTGCTCGCCGTCAGCGGCGCGTTCACCCTCGCCACCGCGCACCGGTGGCGCACGGGTGGTCGGCGGTACGAGACATCCACCGCGGCCGTCGCGGCCACCGGGCCACTCGACGCGGTCGACTCGTGGGACTCCCTCTCGCGCGGCGACGACCCGACCGACGCGGGCCGCGCCGCACCGGAGGACGAAGACGAGACCACTAGACTGGACGGGCGTTCGCACGCTCCCGAAGGAGGATCATGACCGACTCGATTGGCGACCCTGGCCACGGACACTCGCCCGCCGCATGGACGGCCGTCGTGATCATGCTGTTCGCGCTGTCGATCGGCACGGTCGCGTTCTACCTCGAGGTGGTCTGGCTCGTCTGGGCCTCCGTGGTGCTCGTCGTCGTGGGCGCTCTCGTCGGTCTCGTGCTGTCGCGCCTCGGTTGGGGCGCCAACGGGCCGAAGTACGTCCCCAAGCAGCATTGAACCTGCTCGAGGAGCTGACCGCCGGCTCCGTCGCCGACAGTGAGGCGCGCGCCGCCCGCAGCCCGCTGCACGAGGTCGAGCGCTCGGCTCTCGCCGCGCCCGCAGCCCGTGACGCCCTCGCCTTCCTCGCGCCGTCCGACCGGGTGAAGATCATCGCCGAGGTCAAGCGCGCGAGCCCGTCGCGCGGCGACCTGGCGGCCATCCCCGATCCGGCGCACCAGGCGGTTCTCTACGAGACCGGCGGCGCGAGCGCGATCTCGGTGCTCACCGAGCAGCGTCGCTTCAAGGGGTCGCTCGAGGACCTGCGCGCCGTGAAGCAGGCGGTGACCCTGCCGGTTCTCCGAAAGGACTTCATCGCCACCGAGTACCAGGTGCTCGAGGCCCGCGCCGCCGGCGCCGACCTCGTGCTGCTGATCGTCGCCGCCCTCGACCTGCCGACCCTCACGCGGCTGCACGCGCTCGTCACCGAGCTCGGCATGACTCCGCTCGTCGAGGCCCATTCGGCGAGCGAGCTCGACGCGGCCGGCGAGATCGGTGCGCGGCTCGTGGGCGTGAACGCCCGCGACCTCACCACCTTCGACCTCGACCGCGACCTGTTCGGAAGCCTCGTCGACCGCTTCCCGGTCGGGGCGATCAAGGTGGCGGAGTCTGCCGTGCTGACGCCGGCGGATGTCGCCCACTACCGCGCGGCCGGAGCCGATGCCGTGCTGGTCGGCGAGGCGCTCGTCACCGGCGACCCCGTCGCCACCCTCCGCGCGTTCCGAGGAGAGACCGTATGAGCGCGCTGCGCGACGCCCAGGGGCCGTTCTTCGGCGAGTTCGGCGGCCGGTTCATGCCGGAGTCGCTCATCGCCGCGATCGACGAGCTCACCGCCTGCTACGAGTCGGCGAAGGTCGACCCCGCGTTCCATGCCGAGTTCGCCGAACTCCTGCGCTCGTACGCCGGCCGGCCCTCGCCGATCACCGAGGTGCCGCGCTTCGCCGCGCACGCGGGCGGCGCGCGCATCTTCCTCAAGCGCGAGGACCTCAACCACACCGGCTCCCACAAGATCAACAACGTCATCGGGCAGGCGCTGCTCACGAAGCGGCTCGGCAAGACGCGGGTGATCGCCGAGACGGGCGCCGGCCAGCACGGCGTGGCGACAGCCACCGCGGCCGCCCTCTTCGGCTTCGACTGCACGATCTACATGGGCGAGGTCGACACCGAGCGCCAGGCGCTGAACGTCGCCCGCATGCGTCTTCTCGGTGCCGAGGTCGTGCCGGTCACGACCGGCAGCCGCACCCTGAAGGACGCCATCAACGAGGCGTACCGCGACTGGGTCGCGAGCGTGGAGACGACGAACTACATCTTCGGCACGGCGGCGGGTCCCCACCCGTTCCCGGCCATGGTGCGCGACTTCCAGAAGGTCATCTCCGAAGAGGCGCGCGCGCAGCTCCTCGACGAGATCGGGCGCCTTCCCGATGCCGTGCTGGCGTGCGTCGGCGGCGGGTCGAACGCGATCGGCATGTTCGATGCGTTCCTCGACGACGAGGGCGTCGCCCTCTACGGCGTCGAGGCGGCCGGTGACGGCGTCGACACGGAGCGGCACGCGGCATCCATCGAACGGGGACGTCCGGGCGTCCTGCACGGCGCGAAGACCTACGTCCTGCAGGACGAGGACGGCCAGACCATCGAATCCCACTCGATCTCCGCCGGCCTCGACTACCCGGGCGTCGGTCCCGAGCACGCGTGGCTCGCCGCGATCGGTCGTGCGCAGTACATCCCCGCGACCGACGACGAGGCGATGCAGGCGCTGAGGCTCCTCAGCCGCACCGAGGGCATCATCCCGGCCATCGAGTCGGCGCACGCCCTGGCCGGCGCGATCCGCGTCGGCCGCGAGCTCGGCCCCGACGCCGTGCTCGCCGTGAGCCTGTCGGGCCGCGGCGACAAGGACATGGACACCGCCGCCCGCTACTTCGGCCTCTACGACGAGGAGGCCGGCGCATGAGCCGCGTCGCCGCCGCGATCGAGAAGGCCCACGCCGAGGGGCGCGGTGCGTTCGTCGGCTACCTGCCCGTCGGGTTCCCCGACACGGCCACGAGCATCGAGGCGGCCGTCGCCCTCGCCGAGGCGGGGGCCGACATCCTCGAGCTCGGTCCGCCGTACTCCGACCCGGTCATGGACGGCGAGGTCATCCAGCAGGCGACCCAGCAGGCGCTCGCGAACGGCTTCCGGCTGCGCGACCTGTTCCCCGCGATCGCGGAGATCACCCGCCGCGTGGATGTCCCGGTGCTGGTGATGACCTACTGGAACCCGGTGCTGCAGTACGGCGTCGACCGGTACGCGGACGACCTCCTCGCCGCCGGCGGCACAGGTCTCATCACCCCCGACGTCACGCCCGAGTCGGCCGCGGAGTGGATCGCCGCCAGCGAGCGCACCGGCCTCGACCGCGTGTTCCTCGCGGCGCCCACCTCCACCGACGAGCGCCTCGACCTGGTCGTGAAGGCCTCGACCGGCTTCGTGTACACGGTCTCGACGATGGGCATCACGGGGGAGCGGGCAGAGCTGGATGCCGCGGCCCGCCGCCTCACCGAGCGTCTCCGCGCGCACGGCGCGGCGCACGCGTGCGTGGGCATCGGCATCTCCACGCCCGAGCAGGTCGCGGGTGTCGTCGGCTACGCCGACGGCGCGATCGTGGGCACCGCGCTCGTGCGCGCGCTGCGCGACGGCGGGGTCGACGGACTGCGCCGGGTGGCGGGGGTGCTCGCGTCCGGCACGGCTCGTCCGCGCCCGTAGACTCGCACCATGACGTTTGCCCCCACGAGCGCGCTGACCAGCGTGTTCGCCAGCATCCCGAGCCCGTCGATCAGCTACTTCCAGCTCGGTCCCGTGCGCATCTACTTCTACGCGCTGTGCATCATCGCGGGGATCGTGGTCGCGGTGCTGATGACGAACCACTTCCTCACCAAGCGCGGAGCGGAGCGCTGGGTCGTCATCGACATCGCCCTGTTCGCGGTGCCGCTGGCGATCATCGGGGCCCGCGCGTACCACGTGCTCACCCACCCGGCCGACTACTTCGGCGCGGGCAAGGACGTGCTCTCGGTGTTCTACATCTGGGAGGGCGGAATCGCCATCTACGGCGCGCTCATCGGCGGGGCGATCGGAGCGATCATCGGATGCCGCTGGACGGGCATCCGCTTCTGGACCTTCGCCGACGCCCTCGCACCGGGCCTGATCCTCGCCCAGGCCATCGGCCGTTTCGGCAACTACTTCAACCAGGAGCTCTTCGGCCTCCCCACCGACGCCCCGTGGGGCCTCGAGATCGACTCGTCGAACCCGGCGATCCCGCAGGGCCTGCCCGCAGGCACGCTGTTCCAGCCGACCTTCCTCTACGAGGTCATCTGGAACACGCTCGGCGCGATCGTGCTGCTCGTCATCGCCCGCCGGTTCCGCCTCCAGTGGGGTCGCCTGTTCGCGATCTACCTGATCTGGTACTCCGCCGGCCGCATCGTCTGGGAGAGCATCCGCATCGACCCGAGCGAGATCTACCTCGGGCTCCGCGTCAACGTCTGGGCGGCGATCCTCGGGGTCATCGCCGGCCTCGTGATCTACATCGTGCAGACGACGCGCCACCTCGGCCTCGAGCCGTCGCCCTATCGGCCCGGACGCGGAGCACCCGGTTCATCGCCTGTACAATCGCTGGATACCGACCAGTACGTCGACGTGAGCGAGCCGCCCGCGGACGCACTCGGTCAGGGCACCGCCACAAGCTCCGCTGCCGCACAGTAACTCCTTCGGGCCGACGTCGTCCCAGCACAGCACCAAGTGAGGACGGTACGCATGGCCCCCAGCCTCCGTCACAGCATCCCCGGCGGGACGTTCCCGGCCGCCCAGGGGATGTACAACCCCGCGTTCGAGAAGGACGCCTGCGGCCTGGCGATGGTCGCGACCCTTCGCGGCACGCCCGGCCACGACATCGTCAGCCTGGCGCTCACCGCCCTGCGCAACCTCGAGCACCGCGGCGCGATCGGCTCCGACGCGGGCACGGGCGACGGCGCCGGCATCCTCACCCAGATGCCCGATGCCTTCCTGCGCGCGGTCGTCGGCTTCGAGTTGCCCCCGGTCGGCGAGTACGCCGCCGGGCTCGCCTTCCTGCCGCTCGACGCGGCGGAGCGCCAGCGGGTCAAGGACGGGATCGAGCAGGTCGCGGCATCCGAGAACCTCATCGTGCTCGGCTGGCGCGAGGTGCCGACCGACGACGCCCACCTCGGCAAGCTCGCGTTCGAGGCTCGTCCCGCGTTCGAGCAGATCTTCGTCTCACGTCCCGCGGTCGGCGACGCGCCGGCGCTGTCGGGCATCGCGCTCGACCGCCGCGTCTACCGGCTGCGCAAGCGGGCGCGCCGCGAGCACGGCGCCTACTTCGTGTCGCTCTCCAGCCGCACCCTCGGCTACAAGGGCATGGTCACGACCCTGCAGCTCGAGCCGTTCTACCCCGACCTGCAGGACGAGCGGTTCACCTCGGAGCTCGCCGTCGTGCACTCCCGGTACTCGACAAACACGTTCCCGTCGTGGCCGCTCGCGCAGCCGCTGCGCATGCTCGCGCACAACGGCGAGATCAACACGGTCAGCGGCAACCGCAACTGGATGCGGGCGCGTCAGTCGCAGCTCGAGTCGGCGCTGGTCGGAGACATCCGCCCGCTGCTGCCCATCTGCACCGACGGCGCCAGCGACTCGGCCTCGTTCGACGAGGTGCTCGAGCTGCTCACGCTCACGGGACGCAGCCTCCCGCACGCGATCATGATGATGGTGCCGGAGGCGTACGAGAAGCAGGCCGACATCGACCCGCAACTGCGGGCGTTCTACGACTACCACTCCATGCAGATGGAGCCGTGGGACGGCCCCGCCGCGCTCATCTTCACCGACGGCACGCTCGTCGGCGCGACCCTCGACCGTAACGGCCTGCGCCCGGGCCGCTGGACGGAGACGACCGACGGCCTCGTCGTCATCGGCTCCGAGACCGGCGTGCTCGACTTCGAGCCCGAGCGCATCAAGCGCCGCGGCCGTCTGCGCCCGGGGCGCATGTTCCTCGTCGACACGGCCGAGCGCCGCATCATCGAGGACGACGAGATCAAGCAGCAGCTCTCCACCCTGCACCCGTGGCAGGAATGGCTGGACGCGGGTCGGGTGCGTCTCGCCGACCTTCCCGAGCGCGAGCACATCGTGCATCCGATCGCCTCGATCACGCGCCGCCAGCGCACGTTCGGGTACACCGAGGAGGAGGTGCGCATCCTCCTGACCCCGATGGGACAGAACGGCGCCGAGCCCCTCGGCGCGATGGGAAGCGACACCCCGGTCGCGGTGCTCAGCGAGCGTCCGCGCCTGCTGTTCGACTACTTCACCCAGCAGTTCGCCCAGGTCACGAACCCGCCGCTCGACTCGCTGCGGGAGGAGATCGTCACCTCCCTCGCACTCGGTCTCGGCCCGGAGCCGAACCTGCTGGCCTGGGGTCCGGAGCACACGCGCACGGTCACGCTCGACTTCCCCGTCATCGACAACGACGAGCTCGCGAAGATCCAGCACATCGACACCGCCCTCCCGGGCCGCACCTCGGTGACCATCCGCGGCCTGTACCGGGTCGAGGCGGGCGCGAAGGGCATGAAGAAGCGCCTCGAGCAGATGTGCAGCGAGGTCGACCAGGCCATCGAGGACGGCGCCGAGTTCATCGTGCTCAGCGACCGCGACTCGAACAAGGACCTCGCGCCGATCCCGTCGCTGCTCTCGCTGGCCGCCGTGCACCATCACCTCATCCGCAACGAGACCCGCATGAAGGTCGGGCTCGTCGTCGAGGCCGGTGATGTGCGCGAGGTGCACCACGTCGCCACCCTCATTGGCTACGGGGCATCCGCCGTGAACCCGTACCTCGCGATGGAGACCGTCGAGTACCTCGTGCGCGCCGGCTTCATCACCAACATCACGCCCGAGAAGGCCGTCCGCAACCTGATCTACGCGCTCGGCAAGGGCGTGCTGAAGATCATGTCGAAGATGGGCATCTCGACCGTGTCGTCCTACGCGGGCGCGCAGGCGTTCGAGGCCGTGGGGCTGTCGAGCGAGCTCATCGACGCCTACTTCACCGGCACCGAGTCCAAGCTCGGCGGCATCGGCCTCGACGTGATCGCGGCCGAGAACGCCGCACGCCACGCGTTCGCCTACCCCGAGGACGAGGCCGCCCGCACCCACGAGCGGCTGTGGACCGGCGGCGAGTACCAGTGGCGCCGCGACGGCTCGCCGCACCTGTTCAACCCGCAGACGATCTTCCGTCTGCAGCACGCGACGCGCGAGCGCCGGTACGACATCTTCCGCGAGTACACCAAGCTCGTCGACGACCAGGCGGCCGAGCTGAAGACCCTCCGCGGCCTGTTCGGGTTCAAGAAGAACCAGCGTCCGCGCGTGCCGATCGATGAGGTGGAGCCCGTCTCCGCCATCGTGAAGCGCTTCTCCACCGGCGCGATGAGCTACGGCTCCATCTCGAAGGAGGCGCACGAGACGCTCGCGATCGCGATGAACCGCCTCGGCGCGAAGTCCAACACGGGCGAGGGGGGCGAAGACGTCGACCGCCTGCTCGACCCGGAGCGTCGCAGCTCGATCAAGCAGGTCGCATCGGGCCGCTTCGGCGTGACGAGCCTGTACCTGACCGAGGCCGACGACATCCAGATCAAGCTCGCCCAGGGCGCGAAGCCCGGCGAGGGCGGTCAGCTGCCTCCCGGCAAGGTGTACCCGTGGATCGCCCGCACCCGCGGCGGCACCCCCGGCGTCGGCCTCATCTCGCCGCCGCCGCACCACGACATCTACTCGATCGAGGACCTCAAGCAGCTGATCTTCGACCTCAAGCGCGCGAACCCGCGCGCCCGGGTGCACGTGAAGCTCGTGAGCCAGTCCGGCATCGGGGCGGTCGCCGCCGGCACCGCGAAGGCCCTCGCCGACGTCATCCTCGTCTCGGGTCACGACGGCGGCACCGGCGCGAGCCCCCTCAACTCGCTCAAGCACGCCGGCACCCCGTGGGAGCTGGGCCTCGCCGAGACCCAGCAGACGCTCATGCTGAACGGCATGCGCGACCGCGTGGTGGTGCAGGTCGACGGCCAGCTCAAGACTGGGCGCGACGTCGTCATCGGCGCGCTGCTCGGTGCCGAGGAGTTCGGTTTCGCGACCGCGCCCCTCGTCGTCAGCGGCTGCATCATGATGCGCGTGTGTCATCTCGACACCTGCCCGGTGGGCGTGGCGACGCAGAACCCGGTGCTGCGCGAGCGCTTCTCGGGCAAGCCCGAGTTCGTCGTCAACTTCATGGAGTTCATCGCCCAGGAGGTGCGCGAGATCCTCGCCGAGCTCGGGTTCCGCACGCTCGACGAGGCCGTGGGCCGTGTCGACGCGCTCGACCTGAACGGCGCGATCGAGCACTGGAAGGCGGATGGTCTGGACCTCGCCCCCGTGCTCCAGGGTCCCGACTTCGCCGACGACGAGCCGCGGCGCAACCAGCGCGCCCAGAAGCACGAGCTCGACGACCACTTCGACGTGCAGCTCATCGAGCGCGCGCAGGACGTCATCGCACACGGCGGCCACCTCGAGATCGACCTGCCCGTGCGCAACACCGCGCGCGCTGTCGGCACGATGCTCGGCCACCACGTCACGCTCGCGCACGGCGAGAACGGTCTGCCGACCGACTCGATCGTCGTGAATCTGCACGGCTCCGCCGGGCAGTCGTTCGGCGCGTTCATGCCGGCCGGCATCACCCTCACCCTCGAGGGCGACTCGAACGACTACGTCGGCAAGGGTCTGTCGGGCGGACAGATCGTCGTGCGACCGCCGCGCGGCGCGACATTCCCCGCCTCGAAGAACGTGATCGCCGGCAACGTCATCGGCTACGGCGCAACGCAGGGAACGCTGTTCCTGCGCGGCACCGTGGGGGAGCGGTTCCTGGTGCGCAACTCCGGCGCGACCGCCGTCGTGGAGGGCGTGGGCGACCACGCGCTCGAGTACATGACGGGTGGGCTCGCGGTCATCCTCGGTGAGACCGGACGCAACCTCGGTGCGGGCATGTCGGGCGGCACGGCCTACGTGTACAGGCTCGACTCCGCCCTCGTGAACCGCGAGGCGCTGGCCGCCGGCGAGCTCGTGCTCGACGAGCTCGGCTCGGGCGACGCGGAGATCCTCAAGGACCTGCTCGAGCGCCACGTCGCCGAGACCGAGTCCGTGCTCGCCGCGAGCCTCCTCGAGCGCTTCGACGAGGAGATCGGCAACTTCGTGCGGGTCGTTCCGCGCGACTACGCAGCGGTGCTGCAGACGCGCCAGGAGGCGCTCGCGCAGGGCCTCGACCCCGACGGCGACGTCGTGTGGAACCGCATCCTGGAGGTGACGGGTGGCTGACCCGAAGGGCTTTCTGAAGACGACCCAGCGCGAGACCCCGTCGCGTCGACCGGTTCCCGTGCGCATCCTCGACTGGCGCGAGGTGTACGAACCGGGCGACTCCGCGGTGCTGCGTCGTCAGGCGGGCCGCTGCATGGACTGCGGCGTGCCGTTCTGTCACACCGGATGCCCCTTGGGTAACCTCATCCCGGAGTGGAACGACCTCACCTGGCGCGGCGAGGGCCGCGCGGCCATCGATCGTCTGCATGCGACCAACAACTTCCCGGAGTTCACCGGTCGCCTGTGCCCGGCCCCCTGCGAGAGCGCGTGCGTGCTCGGCATCAACCAGCCGGCCGTCACGATCAAGCAGGTCGAGGTGTCGATCATCGACCAGGCCTTCGCGAACGGATGGGTCGACTCCAAGCCGCCGGCACGCCTCACGGGCAAGACGGTCGCCGTGGTGGGGTCCGGCCCCGCCGGTCTTGCCGCCGCCCAGCAGCTCACCCGTGCGGGTCACACGGTCGCGGTCTTCGAGCGCGACGACCGCATCGGCGGTCTGCTGCGCTACGGCATCCCCGACTTCAAGATGGAGAAGCGCCACCTCGAGGCCCGGCTGCGTCAGATGCAGGACGAGGGCACCCGCTTCCGCGCGGGCGTGACCATCGGCACCGACATCTCCTGGTCCGACCTGCGTTCGCGCTACGACGCGGTCGTGATCGCGACCGGATCGACGATCCCGCGCGACCTCGCCATCCCGGGCCGCGACCTCGACGGGGTGCACTTCGCCATGGAGTACCTCGTCGAGTCCAACAAGGCGGTCGCGGGCGACCAGGTTCCCCACCAGATCTCCGCCGAGGGCAAGCACGTCATCGTGATCGGCGGCGGTGACACCGGCGCCGACTGCATCGGCACCGCCCACCGCCAGGGCGCGCTCAGCGTGACCAACCTCGCCATCGGCACGCAGCCTCCGACCGAGCGCCCCGCGCACCAGCCGTGGCCGATGACTCCCACCGTGTTCGAGGTCTCCTCGGCGCACGAGGAGGGCGGCGAGCGGATGTTCCTGGCATCGACCGTCGAGTTCCTCGCGAACGAGGCGGGCGAGGTGCGGGCCCTCCGCGTCGCCGAGACCGAGTACGTCGACGGCCGTCGCGTGCCCAAGAGCGGTACCGAGCGGGAGATCCCGGCCGACCTCGTGCTCATCGCGATGGGCTTCACCGGCCCGGAGCGCGCTCTGCTCGAGGACCAGCTCAACACGCGGTTCACCGACCGCGGCAACGTCGAGCGCGCCGACGACTACGAGACCACCGTGTCGGGCGTCTTCGTCGCCGGCGACGCCGGTCGCGGCCAGTCGCTGATCGTCTGGGCGATCGCCGAAGGACGGGCCGCCGCGGCATCCGTCGACCGTTACCTCATGGGCGAGACCTCGCTGCCGTCACCGGTTCGTGCCAGCGATGTCGCGATCGGCCTCCAGCCCGCGTAGGCTCGAATCCAACCCCACAGCCACACACTGGAGCCGAACACAGGATGAGACGCGCGAAAATCGTCGCAACCCTCGGCCCGGCAACCTCCACCTACGAGATGGTCCGCGCGATCATCGACGCAGGTGTGGATGTCGCGCGCCTGAACCTTTCCCATGGCGACTACTCCGTGCACGACGCGAACTTCGCGAACGTGCGCCGGGCAGCCGACGACGCTGAGCGCCCGGTCGCGGTGCTCGTGGACCTCCAAGGTCCCAAGATCCGCCTCGGCAAGTTCGCCGACGGACCTCACGATCTCGCCCCCGGCGACATCTTCAAGATCACGGTCGAGGACATCCCCGGCACCAAGGAGATCGTCTCGACGACCTTCAAGGGCCTGCCGCAGGACGTCAAGGCCGGCGACTTCCTCCTCATCGACGACGGCAAGGTGCGCGTGAAGGTCCTCGAGACCGACGGCGTCACCGTCACGACCGAGGTGATCGTCGGCGGTCCCGTCTCGAACAACAAGGGCATCAACCTGCCCGGCGTCGCCGTGAACGTGCCGGCGCTGAGCGAGAAGGACGAGGCGGACCTCCGCTGGGCGCTGCGCATCGGCGCGGACATCATCGCCCTGTCGTTCGTGCGCTCCGCGAAGGACGTGCAGCGCGTGCACGTGATCATGGCGGAGGAGGGGCGCCACATCCCGGTCATCGCGAAGATCGAGAAGCCCCAGGCCGTCGACAACCTCGAGGAGATCATCGACGCGTTCGACGGCATCATGGTCGCCCGTGGCGACCTCGGCGTCGAACTGCCGCTCGAGGCGGTGCCGATCGTGCAGAAGCGCGCGGTCGAGCTCTGCCGCCGCATGGCGAAGCCCGTCATCGTCGCGACGCAGATGCTCGAGTCGATGATCCAGAACCCGGTGCCGACCCGCGCCGAGACCAGCGACGTCGCCAACGCGGTGCTCGACGGTGCCGACGCGGTCATGCTCTCGGGCGAGACGAGCGTCGGCGCGTACCCGGTCGTGGTCGTGGAGACCATGGCCCGCATCGTCGAGTCGACCGAGGAGCACGGTCTCGAGCGCATCGCGCCGCTGACCACGAAGCCGCGCACGCAGCCCGGAGCGATCACGCTCGCGGCCCTCGAGGTCGCCGAGTTCGTCGACGCGAAGTGGCTGTGCATCTTCACGGAGTCCGGTGACACTGCCCGCCGCATGGCTCGCCTGCGCCCGCGCATCCCCATGATGGCGTTCGCCGCCGACCCGGCGATCCGTCGTCGTATGGCGGTCAGCTGGGGTGTGCAGTCGACCATCGTCGAGCACGTGCCGCACACCGACCGCATGTTCATCCAGGTGGACGACTTCTTCCTCTCGCACGGCCTCGCGAAGGTCGGCGACAAGGTCGTCGTGATCTCGGGATCCCCTCCCGGCATCATCGGCTCCACCAACGACATCCGCATCCACAAGATCGGCGACGCCGTGCACGGCAAGGCCCCGATCTACCAGGCGGAAGCCGAGTAGCACCGGTACGAGGTACGACGAAGAGGGATGTCCCGCGGGACATCCCTCTTCGTCGTCGGTACCGGTGGTGGGACTCGAACCCACATGCCCTCACGGACAACCGATTTTGAGTCGGTCGCGTCTGCCATTCCGCCACACCGGCGTGCGGCCTGCGCCGCGCATCGGGTTTGACCATACCTTAGGATTCAAAGGTGACTGATCTAGACGTACCCGCCCAGCCCGCGGCCCCGCGCCGCGTCGTCGTCGCCGAGGACGAGTCGCTCATCCGACTCGACATCGTCGAGATCCTGCGCGACAACGGGTACGACGTGGTCGGCGAGGCCGGCGATGGCGAGACGGCTGTCGCCCTCGCGACCGAGCTGCGCCCCGACCTGGTGATCATGGACGTGAAGATGCCGCAGCTCGATGGCATCTCCGCCGCCGAGAAGCTCAACAAGAACCACATCGCCCCGGTCGTGCTCCTCACCGCCTTCAGCCAGAAGGAGCTCGTCGAGCGGGCGAGCGAGGCGGGCGCGCTCGCCTACGTCGTGAAGCCGTTCACCCCGAACGACCTGCTGCCGGCGATCGAGATCGCCCTCGCCCGCCACGAGCAGATCATCACGCTCGAGGCCGAGGTCGCCGACATGGTCGAGCGCTTCGAGACCCGCAAGCTCGTCGACCGCGCGAAGGGTCTGCTGAACGAGAAGATGGGCCTGAGCGAGCCCGAGGCGTTCCGGTGGATCCAGAAGGCGTCGATGGACCGCCGTCTGACGATGCAGGATGTCGCGAAGGCGATCATCGAGCAGCTGGCTCCGAAGAAGGCCTGAGCGCCGCCTCAGACGCCGGGAGCGTCGCGCACCATGTTGGTGATGCGCACCGTCGAGCACCGGCGACCCGCGTCATCCGAGATGGCGATCTCGTGCACGGTCAGCGACCGTCCGAGGTGGATCGGCGTGCACACGCCCGTGACGTAGCCGCTCGTGGCCGACCGGGTGTGGGTGGCGTTGATGTCGATGCCGACGGCGAGCCGGCCCGCCCCGGCGTGGAAGTTCGCGTGCATCGAGCCCATGGACTCGCCGAGCACGACGTAGGCGCCGCCGTGCATGAGGCCGACCGGCTGCGTGTTCCCCTCGACGGGCATGCGGGCGATCGCGCGGTCGGGGCCGAACTCGATCCACTCGAGCCCCATCTTCTCGGCGAGGGCTCCCATGCCGCGCGACTGCGCCCAGGCGAGTCCGTCGGCTCCGGCGGGCAGGTCGGGGCTCATCGCACTCCTTCGGGATGTCACGGCGCGGCGCCCGATCGGACCCGGCGGGTGTCGGCGCGCGTCGTTAGGCTGACACGGTGACCGATTCCGCTCAGCCTACCCTTCTGGTCGTCGACGGCCACTCGCTCGCGTTCCGCGCCTTCTACGCGCTGCCGGTCGACAATTTCACGACGAAGGACGGCCAGCACACCAACGGCATCTACGGGTTCCTGTCGATGTTCGTCAACCTGCTGAAGGCCGAGAAGCCTACGCATCTCGCGGTCGCGTTCGACACCTCGCGCGTGTCGTTCCGCACCCGCGAGTACGCCGAGTACAAGGCGAACCGATCGGAGACGCCGCCCGAGTTCGCCGGCCAGATCCCGCTGCTGCAGGACTGCCTGCGGGCCATCGGTGTGACCGTTCTCACCAAGGAGGACATCGAGGCAGACGACATCCTCGCGACGCTGGCTACCCGCGGCGCGGAGGCCGGCTACAAGGTGCTCGTCTGCTCGGGCGACCGCGACACGATCCAGCTGGTGACCGACGATGTCACCCTCCTCTATCCGAGCGTGCAGGGCGTCTCGCAGCTGAAGCGCTACGACCCGGCCGCGGTCGAGGAGCGCTACGGCGTCCGTCCCGAGCAGTACCCCGACATCGCGGCGCTCGTGGGGGAGACCAGCGACAACCTGCCGGGCGTGCCGAAGGTGGGCGAGAAGACCGCGGTGAAGTGGCTCACGCAGTGGGGCACGCTCGAGGCACTGCTGGAGAACGCCGACAAGATCGGCGGCGTGGTCGGCGGCAACCTGCGCGAGCATCTCGACGATGTGAAGCGCAACCGCGCCCTCAACCGCCTGCTGCGCGACGTCGAGCTCCCGGTGTCCCCGGCCGATCTCGAGATCGGTGCCACCGACCTGCAGGAGGTGCGCGACATCTTCGCGCGGCTCGAGTTCCGCACGCTGATGCCGCGCCTGCTCGAGGTGATCGATGCGGGCGACGACCAGGGCGAGAGCGCCCCGGTCACGGTCGCCCCGGTCGCCGTCGAGTCGACGCCCGCCGACGCCGCCACCTGGCTCACGGGTCGCACCGGGGACGTCGGCGTGGTCGTCACCGTCGAACAGGGCACCCCGGCGCGCCTCGGGTTCGCGGATGCGACCGCAGCCATCGAGCTGAGCTGGTCGGATGCCGCGGCCACGGCGATCGGCCCGTGGCTCGCCTCCGACGCACCGAAGGTGCTGCACGATGCGAAGCCGCAGCTCAAGGCGCTGCGCCGCGCCGGCGCAGATCTTCGCGGCATCGTCTTCGACGCCGCCCTCGCCGGCTGGCTCATCCGCCCCAGCTTCCCCGACAAGACGCTCGGCGACCTGGTCGAGCGCTACCTCGGCGAGAAGCTCCCTGAGGCCGATCCGACGCAGCTCGTGCCCGAGACGGAGGGAGCGACCCCCGGTCAGCTGGCCTGGTTCGTCGCGCGTGTCGGAACCGCGATCCGTGACGACATCCCGTCTCCTCTCGCGCGCGTGCTCGATGAGATCGAGCTGCCCACTCTCGACACCCTCGCCGACATGGAGCTCGCGGGCGTCGCGGTGTCGCACGACCACCTGTCGGCCTTCTCGACGGAGCTCGCCACGCGTGCCGACGCGATCGCCGCCGACGCCTTCGCGGCGATCGGACGCGAAGTGAACCTCGGGTCGCCGAAGCAGCTGCAGGAAGTGCTGTTCGACGACCTGCAGCTGCCGAAGACCCGCAAGACCAAGACGGGCTATTCGACGGATGCCGCGGTGCTCGCCGATCTGCAGGAGTCGAACCCGCACCCCTTCCTCGACCTGCTGCTGCAGCACCGCGAAGCGACGAAGCTGCGGCAGATCATCGAATCCCTCGATGCGGGGATCCAGGACGACGGACGCATCCACACGACCTACGTGCAGACGGGCAGCCAGACCGGCCGCCTGTCGAGCACCGACCCGAACCTGCAGAACATCCCGGTGCGCACCGAGGAGAGCCGCCGCATCCGAGCCGCCTTCGAGGTGGGCGCCGGGTTCGAGACACTGCTGACAGCCGACTACTCGCAGATCGAGATGCGCATCATGGCGCATCTGTCGGGCGATCCGGGGCTGATCGAGGCGTTCCGGTCCGGCGAGGACCTGCACCGGTTCGTGGGTGCGCGCGTGTTCGGCGTCGACCCGGCCGAGGTCTCCCCGGCGATGCGCACGAAGGTGAAGGCCATGTCGTACGGTCTCGTCTACGGGCTGAGCGCGTTCGGACTCTCCAAGCAGCTGCGCATCGAGCAGTCCGAGGCGAAGCAGCTGATGACCGAGTACTTCGCGCGGTTCGGCGCGGTTCGCGACTACCTCCGCTCGTCGGTCGAGCAGGCCCGTATCGACGGTTTCACCGAGACGATCTTCGGTCGGCGCCGGCCGTTCCCCGACCTCACGAGCCCGAACCGCGTGCTGCGCGAGAACGCCGAGCGCGCCGCGCTCAACGCCCCGATCCAGGGGAGTGCGGCCGACATCATGAAGCTCGCGCTGTTCCGCATCCACGACGAGCTGCGCAGCGAGGGGCTGGCCTCCCGCGTGCTGCTGCAGATCCACGACGAACTCGTCGTGGAGGTCGCGCCGGGGGAGTGGGATGCCGCGGAGCGGATCGTGCGCGAGCGGATGGGCGATGCCGCCGACCTGTCGGTGCCGCTCGACGTGCAGATCGGTCACGGCCGCGACTGGAACGGCGCCGCGCACTGATCGCTCCCGCACCCGCGTGCCGCGCGGATCGACGCCGCGGCCGCCGCGTGCGGATCGGCGTCGGGTGAGCCACATCAGGAGCGGTGTCGTCGCACGGGGTCGCCCGCAGGAGAGCGGC
>NZ_MEGA01000038.1:0-18284 GCF_001725695.1 Microbacterium sp. SCN 71-21 | reverse complement strand
ACGACGTCGGCGACGCCCTGGCCCGCGCGGGGATCGGGCAGCAGCGACCCGTCGCGCTCGAAGTCGGCGATCTGCGCGATGCGGCGCACGTGGCGCTCCTCGCCCGAGAACGGCGTCGCGATGAACGTGTCGATGAGCGAGACGACCTCGTCGTAGGTGTGCTGACGTGCACCGATCGAGATCACGTTCGCATCGTTGTGCTCGCGCGCCAGCTCGGCCGTCGCGGTGTTCCACACGAGGGCGGCACGGATGCCGTCCACCTTGTTCGCGGCGATCTGCTCGCCGTTGCCGGACCCGCCGAACACGATGCCGAGCGTGTCGACGCCCGCCGCCTGATCGCGCACGACCGCCTGCGCCGCACGGATGCAGAACGCCGGGTAGTCGTCGACGGGGTCGTAGCTGATCGGCCCGTGGTCGACGACGTCGTGACCGGAGTCGCGGAGGTGCTGCTGAAGCTGGACGGAGAAGTCGAGGCCGGCGTGGTCGGTCGCGATGTGGATGCGCATGAGGACGATCCTAGGGAGCGATGCCCGCGGCGGCGGGCTTGAATCCGGCGCGGACGTTCTCACAGCACGCGGGGCGGCACACGTCGAACCACGGACCGAGATCGGTGCGGTGCGGCCGGTCGGCGGCCACGGTGCCCTCGAGGCGCTCGACCACCAGGTCGACGAGACCCGCGACATAGGCCGGATCGACACCGGGCGTGCGGGTGCGGACCGCACGCAGGCCCGCCTCGGCCGCGGCATCCAGAGCCTCGGTGTCGAGGTCCCACTTGACCTCCATGTGATCGCTCACGAAGCCGAGCGGCACGATCGCGACGGCCTCCACTCCCTGCGCGGGCAGCGACTCGATCACATCGCACACGTCGGGCTCGAGCCACGGCTGGGTGGGCGGTCCGGAACGCGACTGGAAGACGAGCTCCCACCTGACGGCCTGTGCCGACGGGATCGCGTGCGCGACATCTGCCATGACGACCTCGGCCACCGCGCGATGCTGCGCCGCGTACGCGCCACCCTCGCCGAAGTCGACGTCGCGCGGACCCGAACGCTCGGCATCCGCGGTCGGCACGGAGTGGGTCGAGAAGAGCACCCGGATCTTCTCGGGGGCAACCCCGTCGGCGAGGAAGCCCGCGATCGCCTCCCGCACCCCATCGACGAACGGTGCGACGAAGCCGGGGTGGTCGAAGAACTGGCGCACCTTGTCGATCGTCACAGTGCCCGCGAGGCCGGTCTCGGTGAGCACGCGCGCGAAGTCCTCGCGGTACTGACGGCAGCTCGAGAACGAGCTGTATGCGCTCGTCGCCACCGCGATGAGCGTCGTGTGGCCGGCCTCGGCGGCAGCGGTGACAGCGTCATCGAGATACGGCGTCCAGTTGCGGTTGCCCCAGTAGACCGGCAGGCGGATGCCGCGCGCGGCGAGCTCCGCCTCGAGCGCCGCCTTCAACGCGCGGTTCTGCGCATTGATCGGACTGATGCCATCGAAGTGCCGGTAGTGATGAGCGACCTCTTCCAGCCTCTCGTCGGGGATGCCGCGTCCGCGCGTGACGTTGCGCAGGAACGGAATGACGTCGTCCTGGCCCTCGGGCCCGCCGAATCCCGCGAGCAGGATCCCGTCATAGGCCACCGGCTCCTCGATGTGGGCGGCGCCGCCGCCGGCGGCGGCGGAGGCGAAGGGCACGGATGTCTCGTCGGAGGTGATGCTCACGCGTCCATCCTCGCACCGCCATCCCGGTCATCGCTCGGTCCGCGTCAGTGCCGCGGCGTAGGGTGGAGGGGTTGTCGCCGGCGCCACCCGCGTCAGGAGCGACGTCCCCCTCGACCCACGGGAGAACCGACGTGCCTGGAGAGAACCTCACCCGCATCGAAGCGCAGGAGCGCCGCGCAATCGTCGACACCACCGCCTACGCGGTCGTGCTCGACCTGACCACCGGGCCGGAGGTGTTCCGCTCGACGACGACCGTCACGTTCACGGCCACGGCCGGGGCATCCACCTTCATCGACCTCATCGCCCGCACGGTGCACTCGGTCACCCTCAACGGACGCGCGCTCGACGCCGCGGCCGTGTTCGCTGACTCGCGCATCCAGCTCGACGGGCTCGAGGCCGAGAACACCCTCGTCGTCGATGCCGACGCGCTCTACACCAACACCGGCGAGGGACTGCATCGCTTCGTCGACCCCGTCGACGGCGAGGTGTACCTGTACTCCCAGTTCGAGGTGCCCGACTCGCGCCGCGTGTTCGCGGCGTTCGAGCAGCCCGACCTCAAGGCGACGTTCCAGTTCACCGTCACCGCGCCGGCGGCGTGGAAGGTCATCTCGAACTCCCCCACCCCCGAGCCGGTCGTCGACGGCGACGCCGCCACCTGGACGTTCGAGCCGACCCCGCGCATCTCCTCCTACATCACGGCGCTCATCGCGGGACCGTACGAGTCGACGTTCTCCGAGCTGACGAGCGCCTCCGGCCGCGTCATCCCGCTCGGCGTGTACGCCCGTAAGAGCCTGTGGGGATTCCTCGACGCCGACTACGTCTTCGAGAAGACCCGTCAGGGCTTCGCGTACTACGAGGAGAAGTTCGGCGTCCCCTACCCGTTCGCGAAGTACGACCAGCTGTTCGTGCCGGAGTTCAACGCGGGCGCGATGGAGAACGCGGGCGCGGTGACGTTCACCGAGACCTACGTCTTCCGCTCCAAGGTGACCGATGCCATCAAGGAGCGTCGCGTCGTCACGATCCTGCACGAGCTCGCCCACATGTGGTTCGGCGACCTCGTGACGATGAAGTGGTGGAACGACCTCTGGCTGAACGAGTCGTTCGCCGAGTGGGCCTCGACGATCGCGACCGCCGAGGCCACCGAGTGGACCGAGGCCTGGACCACGTTCAACGCCATGGAGAAGACCTGGGCCTACCGTCAGGACCAGCTGCCCTCGACCCACCCCGTGTTCGCCGAGATCACCGACCTCGAGGACGTGCAGGTCAACTTCGACGGGATCACGTACGCCAAGGGCGGCTCGGTGCTCAAGCAGCTCGCCGCCTGGGTCGGTATCGATGCGTTCTTCGCGGGCGTCGGCGCGTACTTCCGGAAGCACCAGTGGTCGAACACGGAGCTGCGCGACCTGCTGGTCGAGCTCGAGGCCACCAGCGGCCGCGAGCTGACCGAATGGTCGAAGAAGTGGCTGGAGACCGCGGGCGTGAACACCCTCAGTCCCGTCATCGAGGAGGACGAGTCGGGAGTGATCACCCGCTTCGCGATCGCGCAGACCGCCCCCGCCGACTACCCGACCATCCGCCCCCACCGTCTGGGTGTGGGCTTCTACCAGCACCAGGGCGGCGCCCTCGTGCGCGTGCACCACGTCGAGCTCGACGTGGACGGCGATCTCACCGAGGTGCCGGAGCTCGCCGGTCTCGCGCGCCCCGACCTCGTGCTGCTCAACGACGAGGACCTCGCCTACGCGAAGATCCGCCTCGACGAGCGCTCGCTGAAGACCGCGATCGCCCACCTCGCCGACATCAGCGACCCGCTCGCCCGCTCCCTCGTGTGGGGCGCGGCCTGGGACCAGACGCGCGACGCGGAGGCCGCGGCATCCGACTACGTCGACCTCGTGCTCGGCAACATCGGCACCGAGACGGAGTCGACCACGATCCGCACGACGCTGGCGCAGCTGCTGCTCGCGGCGACCGCGTACGTCGCCCCCGCGACCCGTGAGGCCACCCGCGTGCGGGTCGCCGACACGCTGTGGGAGCTCGCGCAGGGCGCTGCCGCCGGCAGCGACAGCCAGCTGCAGTTCACCACCGCGTTCGCCTCCGCCGCGGCCACCCGCACCCAGCACGAGACCGTGCGGGCGCTGCGCGACGGCGTGATCGCGCTCGACGGCCTCGAGATCGATGCGGACCTCTCGTGGGCCCTCCTCGTCTCGCTCGCCGCGGGTGGGCTGGTCACCGCGGCCGACATCGACGACGCACTCGCCGCGGACAACACCGCAAAGGGTGCCGAGCTCGCCGCACAGGCCAAGGCGGCACTGCCCGACGCGGCGTCGAAGCAGCTCGCGTGGGACTCGCTCGTCGGCAAGGCCGACCTTCCGAACACGATCGTGCGCTCCGCCGCGCTCGGCTTCGTGCACCCGGCGGGTCGCGACCTGCTCGACGCGTTCGTCGCGCCCTACTTCGAGAACCTGCTGCCGATCTGGGGCTCGCGCACCTACAAGATCGCCGAGTACCTCATCGCGGGCCTCTACCCGGCGCCGCTCGCGAACGCCGCGCTGCGCGACGCGACGCAGGCCTGGCTCACGGCGAACGCCGACGCGCCCGCGGCGCTGCGCCGCCTCGTGAACGAGAACCTCGCGGGTGTCGAGCGGGCGCTGCGCGTGCAGGAACGCGACGCGGAGTGATCTGACAGACGGATGCCCCGGCCCACCCAGGTGCGGCCGGGGCATCCGTCGTTAGGCTGGACCTGATGTGGAATCTCGCCGACACTCCGGCCGCTGAGGGCGGCATCGACTGGGCGGGGCTGGGCACCGCCATCGTGACCTGGCTGATCGCCGCGGGCTGGAACCTGCTCGCCGTCGTCATCGTCGTGGTCGTCTCGATCGTGGTGGTGTGGGTGCTGCGACGGCTGATTCGCCGCATCGTCACGCGCATCGTCAACGGCGCGAAGGAGAAGGCGCACGTCGACGACACACAGGCGCTCGACCGGTCGCCGCTCGCGGCCGTGAGGCTTGTGCAGCGCACGCGCACGCTCGGGTCGATCCTGTCGAACATCGTGAACGTCACGGTCGTGATCATCGCGGCGCTGTTGATCGTCAACATCCTCGCGCCGACGGCCCTCGGGTCGCTCACCCTGCTGACCGCGGCACTCGGTGCGGGCCTCGGTTTCGGCGCGCAGAACATCGTCAAGGATGTGCTCAACGGCATCTTCCTGGTCGCCGAGGATCAGGTGGGCATCGGCGACGTCGTCGACCTCGGGCTGGCGACCGGAGTCGTCGAGTACGTGAGCGTGCGCATCACCCACGTGCGTGACGTGAACGGCACGCTCTGGTACGTGCGCAACGGCGAGATCACGCGCATCGGCAACATGTCGCAGGGCTGGTCTCGCGTGATCATCGACCTGGCCGTCCCTGTCGACGCCGACGTCGCGGAGGTCGAGAAGCACATGCTCGAGGCGGCCCGCGCGCTCGCGAAAGACCCGAAATGGCGCACCCGCATTATCGAGCAGCCGGAGATCTGGGGTCTCGAGTCGATCACCGGCGACGCACTCGTCATCCGGCTCGTCATGAAGACGCGGTCGAACGCGAAAGACGACGTCGCGCGCGAGCTGCGGATGCGCCTCAAGCGCGCGGTCGACGAGATGGGCATCAGACTCCCGCAGCTGAACTCGATCATGCTGTCGGGGCTCGAAGGCGCCGGTCGCGTACGCGGCGCCAACCCGCCCCGTACCCGGCCGAATCCGGTGGTCGAGCGACCGGTCTGGAAAGCGAAGCGCACGGCCGCCGAGGCATCCGATGAGGCACCGGAGCCGAAGGGTCCGATCACGAAGCCGTCCCCGACGGATGCTGCAACGCGGCGCCCCGTCGAGAAGAAGCCGCGCACGCGCCCCGCTCCGAAGGACGAGAGCACGGGCGAGAAGGACGAGACACCATGAGCGAGCCCTCCCCCGACGCCCCGTCCCTGTACGAGCAGATGGGCGGACGCCCCGCGTTCGCCCAGCTCGTCGACACGTTCTACCGCGGCGTCGCCGAAGACGACGTGCTGCGGCCGATGTACCCCGAGGAGGATCTGGAGCCCGCCAAGGAGCGTCTGCTGCTGTTCCTCGAGCAGTATTGGGGCGGACCCTCGACCTACAGCGAGCAGCGCGGGCACCCCCGCCTGCGGATGCGGCACATGCCGTTCCACGTGAACGCGGACGCCCGCGATCGGTGGCTGGCCCACATGCGCGACGGCGTCGACGATCTCGACCTGCCGCCCCTGCTCGAGGCCACACTGTGGGACTATCTCCAACGGGCCGCGTTCGCGATGGTGAACACGTTCGAGCCCACCCCCGGAGCACCGACGAAGGAGTCGTGATGACCGCACCCGTGACCCCCTCTACCGATGTCCTCGTGATCGGATGGGGGCTCGCGGGACTCGTCGCGACCGCCGAAGCGGTGCGACGCGGCAAGCGGGTCGTGATCGTCGACCAGGAGCCGCGCACGAACCTCGGCGGACAGGCGTGGTGGTCGTTCGGGGGCCTGTTCCTCGTCGACTCGCCCGAACAGCGACGGCTGGGCATCCGCGACAGCCTCGAGCTCGCCCGCCAGGACTGGTTCGCGACGGCAGGCTTCGACCGCGACGACGACGCGTGGCCTCGACGATGGGCGGAGGCCTACCTCGACTTCGCCGCGGGCGAGAAGCGCGCGTGGCTGCACGATCTCGGCGTGCGCATCTTCCCCGTGGTCGGCTGGGCGGAGCGGGGCGGCTACACGGCGCTCGGCCCGGGCAATTCCGTGCCCCGCTTCCACATCACGTGGGGCACGGGACCCGGCATCGTCGCCCCGTTCGAGCGCGCGGTGCTCGCCGCCGAGGCGGACGGCCTGGTGACGATCCTTCCCCGCCACCGCGTCGCCGAGCTGATCACCGAGTCGGGTGCGGTGGTCGGAGCGCGGGGTGACATCCTCACCGATTCGGATGCCGCGCGCGGCGTCGCCTCGACCCGCGAGGTCGCGGGCGCGTTCGAGGTGCGGGCGACGGCGACGATCGTGTCGTCCGGCGGCATCGGCGGCAATCACGACGCGGTGCGTCGCATGTGGCCCGACCGGCTCGGTACGCCGCCGTCGACGATGGTGACGGGCGTGCCCGCCTACGTCGACGGACGGATGATCGACACGGCCGGAGCCGCGGGGGCGCGCCTCATCAACCGCGACCGCATGTGGCACTACGTGGAGGGCATCCAGAACTGGAACCCGATCTGGCCGGGCCACGGCATCCGCATCCTGCCCGGTCCCTCGTCGATCTGGCTCGACGCGACCGGTCACCGGCTCCCCACGCCGCTCTTCCCGGGCTTCGACACGCTCGGCACGCTCGCTCACCTGCGCACGACCGGCCACGATCACTCCTGGTTCGTGCTCTCCCAGAAGATCATCGAGAAGGAATTCACGCTCTCGGGGAGCGAGCAGAACCCCGATCTGACGGGCAAGGACATCGGGCTGCTCGTGCGGTCGCGTCTCGGCAAGGGCGCCGCCGCACCCGTGCAGGCCTTCCTCGACCACGGCGCCGACTTCGTGGTGCGCGACACCCTCGACGACCTGCTGGCCGGCATGCGGGCCCTGCCCGGCGGCGACGCGCTGGATGCCGAGGCCGCACGCGCAGAGGTCATCGCGCGCGACCGCGAGCTGGCGAACCCGTTCACGAAGGACGCGCAGGTCGCGATGCTGCGCTCTGCGCGGTCGTTCCGCGGCGACCGGCTCATCCGCACCGCCACGCCGCACCCGATCCTCGATCCCCGGTCGGGTCCGCTCATCGCCGTGAAGCTGCACGTGCTCACCCGCAAGTCCCTCGGTGGCATCGAGACCGATCTCGACTCGCGCGCCCTGGGCGCGGACGGGACGCCGATCCCGGGCCTCTACGCCGCGGGTGAAGCTGCGGGGTTCGGCGGCGGCGGTGTGCACGGGTACCGTGCGCTCGAGGGCACGTTCGTGGGTGGATGCCTCTTCTCGGGTCGTGCCGCGGGGCGGGCGGCATCCCGCGCGGTGTGACGAGCCGTCAGCTACCGGTGCGGCGCACGGCGGTCATCGACGGCCGCCGCGGAACCCGCAGCAGCACGTGCCCGCGCGTCAGGCTCACCCGGCGCCAGCCGTCCGCCTCGAACACCACCGCCTGTTCGTCGCCCCCGATGAAACCGAGGGCGAAAGCCGCGAACGCGACGCCCCGCGGCATCCCGTCGAGTTCGGCGTCGCCGACCGACCAGATCGTCGCGCGGGTCGAGCGTACGACGTCCTCCCCCGGGTTCTGGGGCAGCGCCTCGGCGACGGCGGTCATCCCGCCCTGGGCGATGCGCGCGACCGTTGACGCAGACACGGATGCGACCCGCTCCCACCCGCCCTGGGGCGGCGCGATGCCCGCCCACGCGGCGCGCACGGCGGACGCGGGCAGTGAGACCTCGGTGTCGACGGATGCCGCGGCGAGCCCGGTCGCCTCGACCACCAGGTCACACTCCAACTCGGCGTCCACCGGGAGGATGCGCAGGGCCAGCACCGTCGGGGCCGCGTCGAGCAGGGTGCGCGGTGCCAGCACCGCCGTCGACATCACGAGGCGTCCCCCGGCAGCCTGCAGACGCACGGCCGCGTCGGTGTCGAGGGTCGCCGCGCGACGCGCGAAGGTGAGGGCGTCCGCCGCGGCATGGGCGTCCGGGAAGACGAGGCGGGGAGACATCCGCTCTAAACTACCAAGCGGCCCGCGGAGGCCTCGGGAGGAGCGGCATGTCCGAGAGCGAAGCGATCGCACGGTGGCGTGAGGACCCGGTGGCGGGGCTGCTGGGGGTATTCGACCTCACCGACACGGGCGCGCGCACGACAGAGGACATCTTCACGGCGTCGTCGCACTTCATGCCGAGTGGTCGCATCTTCGGCGGGCAGGTGCTCGCGCAGTCGATGCTCGCCGCCTCCCGCACGGTCGGGGACGACCGGGTCATCCACTCGATGCACGGCTACTTCCTACGGCCCGGAGACGCGTCGCAAGACATCACGCTCTCCGTCGACCGCATCCACGACGGCCGGTCGTTCTCGACCCGCCGCACCCAGGCGTACCAGGGCGGCGCCCCGATCCTGTCGATGATCGCGTCGTTCCAGGTGCCGGATGACGGGCTCGACCACGCGGCATCCTTCGACGGGGACGTGCCGTCCCCCGAGGAGCTCGGTGACCAGGAGACAGCGCTCACGCGCGTGACGTCGTTCAGCGGGCTGCGTCTGACCGATCGTCCCATCGAACTGCGCTACGTCGAGGGGCCCGTCTACATGCGGGTCGACGGTGCGCACGTGCCGCACCAGGCGGTGTGGGCGCGACTGCGGCGGCCGATCGGCGACGATCCGCTGCTGCACCGGGCGGCGCTCGCGTATCTCAGCGACCTGAGCATCCAGGAGTCGATCCTGCGTGCGCACGGCATCGCGTGGGCGACGCCGGGGATGAAGGTCGCGAGTCTCGACCACGCCATGTGGTGGCATCGTGACGGACGCGTCGACGATTGGGTGCTCTACGCGCAGGAGTCGCCGAACGCCCGCGGCGGGCGGGGGCTGGCGACCGGCCGCATCTACACCCGCGACGGCGACCTGCTCGCCTCGACGGCGCAGGAGGTCATGGTGCGACTTCCCGTCAGCGACGGTGCGCGTAGCTGATCGAAGGGCCCGCGTACGGCTCCCACGCGGCACGAAGGGTCTCGGGCAGGCGCACGGGTCGCCCGCTCACCGGGTCGACGAGCACGATCACCGCGGATGACTTCGCGTACAGCTTCTGCTCGCCGCCCGTCGCGGGGCTGAACACCTCGTAGCAGACCTCGACGCTCGATCCGCCGACCGTGCCGAACCAGAGCTGCACATCGAGCGGGTTGCGCTGATAGGGCACGGGCAGCAGGTACTCGATCTCCTGCCGCGCGATGAGCGTCATCGGTCCGCCGTCCTCGACGGATGCCGGCAGCACCGCGGTGGGTGGGGCATCTTCCCCGTCTCCGGGCAGCCAGAAGGCACGCACGCGCGCCTCCTCGAGGAGCTTGAGCATCGCCGTGTTGTTGACGTGGTTGTACGCGTCGAGGTCTCCCCATCGCAGATGGATGGGGATGTGGACGCGCCGATGCGCGGCCCCGGACGGCTCGTCAGTCACGCGTCAGCTTGCGGTAGGTGGAGCGGTGGGGGTTGGCCGCATCGGCGCCGAGCCGCTCGATCTTGTTCTGCTCGTAGGCCTCGAAGTTGCCCTCGAACCAGTACCACCGGTCGGGGTCCTCATCGGTGCCCTCGTAGGCGAGGATGTGCGTCGCGATGCGGTCGAGGAACCACCGGTCGTGGGTGATCACGACGGCGCATCCCGGGAACTCGAGCAGTGCGTTCTCGAGCGACTGCAGCGTCTCGACGTCGAGGTCGTTCGTCGGCTCGTCGAGCAGCAGCAGGTTGCCGCCCTGCTTGAGGGTGAGCGCGAGGTTCAGGCGGTTGCGCTCACCACCGGAGAGCACGCCGGACTTCTTCTGCTGGTCGGGCCCCTTGAAACCGAACTTCGAGACGTAGGCGCGCGACGGGATCTCGGTCTTGCCGACGGTGATGATGTCGAGTCCGTCGGAGACGACCTCCCAGAGCGTCTTCTCCGGGTCGATGCCCGCACGGGACTGGTCGACGTAGCTGATCTTGACCGTCTCGCCGATCTTGAGGTCGCCGCCGTCGAGCGGCTCGAGACCGACGATCGTCTTGAACAGCGTCGTCTTTCCGACGCCGTTCGGGCCGATGACGCCGACGATGCCGTTCGGCGGGAGACTGAAGCTCAGTCCGTCGATGAGCGACCGGCCGTCGAAGCCCTTCTGGAGCTTCTTCGCCTCGATCACGACACTGCCGAGGCGCGGCCCCGGCGGGATCTGGATCTCCTCGAAGTCGAGCTTGCGGGTGCGCTCGGCCTCCGCGGCCATCTCCTCATAGCGCGCGAGACGGGCCTTCGACTTCGCCTGGCGGCCCTTCGCGTTCGAACGGACCCAGTCGAGCTCTTCGGCCAGGCGCTTCGCGAGCTTGGCATCCTTCTTGCCCTGCACGTCGAGTCGTTCGGCCTTCTTCTCGAGGTAGGTCGAGTAGTTGCCCTCGTAGCCGATGAGCCGGCCGCGGTCGACTTCGGCGATCCACTCTGCGACGTTGTCGAGGAAGTACCGGTCGTGGGTGATCGCGATCACCGCACCGGGGTACTTCTGCAGGTGCTGCTCGAGCCAGAGCACGCTCTCGGCGTCGAGGTGGTTGGTGGGCTCATCGAGCAGGAGCAGGTCGGGCTTCTGCAGTAGCAGCTTCGTCAGCGCGACGCGTCGCTTCTCACCGCCCGAGAGAGGAGCGATCGCCGCATCTCCGGGCGGGGTGCGCAATGCATCCATCGCCTGCTCGAGCTGCGAGTCGAGGTCCCACGCGTCGGCCGCGTCGATCTCCTCCTGCAGGACGCCCATCTCGGCGAGCAGAGCGTCGAAGTCGGCGTCGGGGTCTGCCATGAGGCCGGAGATCTCGTTGAAGCGGTCGAGCTTCGCCTTGATGGCGATGCCGTCCTGGATGTTCTCGAGCACCGTCTTGCTCTCGTCGAGCTCGGGCTCCTGCATGAGGATGCCGACGGTGAACCCGGGGCTGAGCTTCGCGTCGCCGTTCGAGGGGTGGTCGAGACCGGCCATGATCTTGAGGATCGTCGACTTGCCGGCACCGTTGGGACCGACCATGCCGATCTTCGCGCCGGGGAGGAACGCCATCGTGACGTCGTCGAGGATGAGCTTCTCGCCGACGGCCTTGCGGGCGCGGACCATCTGGTAGATGTATTCAGCCATAGCCGCCCCAGTCTACGGGGGCGAGAGTCGCCGCGTCGGACGGTGCTGACGGGCTACCAGTTGATCGGACGGGTCTGTCCGATCAGGCAGCCGCCGGAAACGAGGCCCGGGGCGACCTCTGTCACCGGACTCGCGATGGTCGGGCCCACCTGTCCGATCAGACATTCGTCGCCGAGACGAACGGAGAACTGAAGGCTCTCGACTGCGCGTCCGATCGTGGTCTCATCGTTCGTGACCTGCATGTCGGCCTTCGAGAAGCCGTCGGCGACCAACGCGTCGATGTAAGCCCTGCCGTGAACCTGATCCGGACCGCTCCATACGCTCGCCACCGTCTGGGCGAAGATCGGCAGGTTCTGCTGAGCCGTGCCTCCCGGGACGAACGCCACTGGTCCCGATGCCGTCGGGGTGGACGTCGGCGTAGCCGACGACACCGCGACGGACGGAGTCGGAGATGGAGCCGGTGTGGAGGTGCACCCCGCGAGAAGAGCGAGCGCCCCCGCCGCGCAACCGGCGGCGATCAGTTGCACGGAGGAGCGGAACCGGGTCACAGCGGGAGTCTAACCGGGGCCGAACTCAGAACGGCGTCGCGACGTTGTCGCCGACAGGCTCTCGGCTCGGAGCCCCGGCGCTCTCGTCGCCCGGCAGGGCCCAGGAGGACTCGGAGTCATCCGGCGCGCCCTCGACGACCGCGGCGACATGGTCGCGCACGAAACTGGTCGTACCCCAGCGCAGGTCGTGGCCGATCGCATCGGCTTCGATCTCCGGTGACACGCCCTTTCGCGTGCCATTGTCCCATTCCCGCAGGCGCAGCCGTCCGTGGACGATGACGCGGTCACCCTTCTGCAGCGACCCGTGGGCATGATCTCCCAGCGCGCGGAACGCCGACACCGTGTACCAGTTCGTGTCGCCGTCGATCCACGCCTGCCGCTGTCGGTCGTAGCGCCGATCGGTTGCCGCCACCCTCAGCGTGGTGACAGTGAGGCCATCGGCGACCGTACGGCGTTCGGGGATGCCGGCCACGTTTCCGATGACGGTGATGTGCTCAGACATGAGGTGCTCCTTCCCGGTGCGGAGACCGTCCCCGCACCGGTCGCGACGCCCGGGTGCCCGCCGGACGTCGCGACCGGGACCAGCCTCATACGGGGACGGGCGCGGCATCCGCCTGACCCCGAGGCCAGGGGGAACCGCGCCCGTTGTGTGCGCTGGGGAGGAAGCCGCGTTCAGGCCTCGACGTACTCCGCGAAGCGCGCGCGTACCTTGTTCACCTTCGGAACGGCGACCGCCAGGCAGTAGCCCTGCGTCGGGTTCTTCGCGAAGAAGTCCTGGTGGTAGTCCTCCGCGGGGTAGAACTCCCCGAGCGGCTCGATCGTCGTGACGATCCCGCCGTCCCACCACTCCGACGCCCGATCACGAGCCGCTTCGAACAGCTCGCGCTGCGCGTCGTCGGCGGGGAACATCGCGCTGCGATACTGCGTGCCGATGTCATTGCCCTGCCGATTGAGCTGACGAGGGTCGTGCATCGTGAAGAACGCATCCAGGATCACGTCGGCGGGCACCACATCGGGTTCGAACGTGACGGCCACAGCCTCGGCGTGTCCCGTGGCTCCCGTGCACACCTGCTCATACGTCGGATGGGGCCGCCGCCCGCCGGTGTAACCGGAGACGACCGAGCTCACGCCCCGCAGCGAGCGATATGCCGCGTCGAGGCACCAGAAGCAACCGCCGGCCAACACGAATGTCTGCATCATCTCTCCACTCTCTCGCACCCGAGGGTGCCATCGCATACAACAGCACCCTCGTCTCCCCTGTTCCCGGCGCCGATGTCCGTGGTCGAAGCTATGTTCGAACCACGGAGGCATCATGACGACGACACCACGACAGGATGACGGCATCGCGCGCGCCGCGGCAGACCTCTGGCGCGTGCTGCGTGCCGACGGCACGATTGCGGGGCACGTGCGCCGCGTGCGTGACGGGCACGACGACCTCTGGGTGACCCTGCGCTATCGGGCCGGCGCTGGGTTCGTCGAGATGGGCCGCTTCCGCGACCGTGCCGTGGCAATGGATGTCGCTCGTGCCGGTTGAGAGGTCAGATCACCGCATCGAGTCGGTCCATGCCCATCACCGGCGACATCGCGCGTACGTCGCGCCAGCACTGCGCCAGCACTCCCACCGCGCGCTCGAGCACGTCGGCGGTGGCGGTGAACGGCACGCGCAGATATGTGTCGTGTCCGCCGTCCACCGAGAATCGCGGGCCGGGCGAGAGAAGCATCCCGCGCGCACGGGCCGCCAGCACCACGTTGCCGCTCAGCGGTGCACCGAGGTCGATCCAGAGCGCCACTCCGCCCTTCACATCGGGTACCGACCACTCCGGCAGCAGAGACCCGACGCCGTCGACGACCGTGTCGCGACCCGCACGCAGCACGTGGGCCCGCTGGGCGACCACCTCGTCGTACCGATCCATCACCCGGGCGGCGATCGCCTGGTCGAGGTCGGGGGTGCCGAGCTCGGCGGCGAATCGCGCGGCGATGAGTCGGCGGATGAGCGAGGTCTCCGCGCGGATCCAACCGATGCGCAACCCTCCCCAGACGGTCTTGCCGAGCGACCCGACGCGAACGATGTCGAGGCCGGGAACGTCGAGACCGAACAGCGGTGCACGGTCGAAGGGCTCCACAGAGAGGTCTGCAGTCGTGTCGTCCACGACCACGGTGGTGCCCGCCCGCACCGCCGCGCGAGCGATCTCGTCGCGCTCGACGATCGTCATCGATCGGCCGGTCGGGTTCTGGAAGTCGGGCATCAGGTATGCGGCCACGGGCACGGTGCGGGCGAAGGCCTGTCCAGCTCTGTCGAGGTCCCATCCGCCGCCCGTCGACACCGGGATGCCGACGAGCCGACCGCCTGCACGGCGGAACGCCTCCGCCGCATGCGGATAGGTCGGCGTCTCGAACACGACACGGTCGCCGCGCGTGACCAGAACGGTCGCGAGGAGCGCGATCGCGCTCTGCGCGCCCGTCGTCACGATGATCTGCTCGGCCACGGTCGGCAGGCCGCGGGCGCTGTAGTTCGCGGCGATCGCGGCACGCAGATCCGCTCGCCCCACCACGTCGTAGCCGGGCCGCGCCACCAGTGATGCGGCGTCGGTCGCGGCTTCTGCGATCACCCCGGGCAGTCCCGGCCACGCCGGCGGACTCGCCTGCTGCAGATCGAGGGCGAAATCGTCTGGCGCGATGGTGCGACGCATTCCCTCGCCGCCGCCGAGCGGCTCCGTCACGCTGCCCGATCCCCGTTGGCTGCGGATGTGGCCCGAGTCGCGCAGACTCCGGTAGGCCGCCGCGACCGTGGTGCGGCTCAGAGCGAGCGCCGCTGCGAGTTCGCGCTCTGCGGGCAACTGGGTGCGAGAGGCGAGACGACCGTCGAGGCAGAGCAGCCGGACGGCATCGGCGAGAGCCTCGTACGCGGGTTCGCTGGTGCGCCAGACACCGAGAGCGGCGACGAGGCCACGAGCCGAAATTCGCGAGTCCATGCGGCCACGTTACTCATATTGGACTGGTGCACAAAGTCCACCTGTGCGCTGAGATGGAGGAATGACCCGCCGCATCCTCGCCCTCATCGTCGGATTGGCCCTCTACGGTGCGGGAGACGCTCTCGCGATCCGCGCCGGTCTGGGAGTCGATCCGTGGACAGCCTTCGCGCAGGGCCTCTCCCTGCACACGGGCATCGGTGTCGGCTGGATCACGAACATCGTGGGTCTGCTCGTGCTGCTGCTCTGGATCCCGCTGCGGCAGCGGCCCGGCATGGGCACGGTCGCGAACATCCTCCTGCTCGGCACCGTCATGCAGGCCACGCTCGCGATCGTGCCTCCGGTCGAGGGCATCGTGGTGCAGTTCGCGCTGCTCATCGGTGGAACGCTGCTGGTCGCGCTCGCGACGGGCATCTACATCGGCGCGGGATTCGGGCCCGGGCCGCGAGACGGCCTGATGACAGGAATGAACACGCGGCTCAGGTGGCCGATCTGGGTGTGCCGCGCGATCGTCGAGCTCACCGTGCTCGCGATCGGCTGGCTGCTCGGCGGCACGGTCGGCATCGGCACCGTCATCTTCGCCCTCGCGATCGGGCCGCTCGTGCACCTGAGCATGGCGCGCTTCGCGCGAGTGCGCCACGACGGCGGCGCCGAGGCATCCACTGCGCAGTCACCCATCGAGGAGGACTCGACAGCGCAGACGTGCCCCCGACAGGACTCGAACCTGCAACCGTCGGATTAGAAGGCCGATGCTCTATCCATTGAGCTACGGGGGCAGATCAAGACTACGGGAGCACTCGCCCCGCCACCCTGTCGCCGGGGCGAGCGTCGCCACCCCGCACTAGGATCGGTGCCATGGCAGGAACGGAAGGCGACCGGCTCGTCTGGATCGATTGCGAGATGACGGGGCTCGATCTGGAGGTCGATCAGCTCGTCGAGATCGCTGTGATCGTGACCGACTTCGAGCTCACCCCGCTCGACGAGGGCTTCCAGGTCGTGATCAAGCCCGATGCATCCGCTCTGGCGCACATGAACGATTTCGTCACCGGGATGCACCGCACCTCGGGTCTGCTCGACGAGATCCCCGAGGGGATCACCGTCGCCGAGGCCGAGTTCCAGGCGCTCGAGTACATCCAGCGCTTCGTGCCGCAGGAGGGGAAGGCCCCGCTCGCCGGCAACACGATCGGCACCGATCGCATGTTCCTGGCTCGCTACATGCCCCGCCTCGACCGATGGCTGCACTACCGCAATGTCGACGTGTCGAGCATCAAGGAACTCTCCCGCCGCTGGTATCCCCGCGCCTACTTCAACGCTCCGTCGAAGGACGGCGGCCACCGCGCTCTCGCCGACATCCGCGAGTCGATCCGCGAACTGGCGTACTACCGCTCGGCGGTGTTCGTGCCGGCGCCCGGCCCCTCCTCCGACGATGCGCGCGCTGCCGCGCAGGCGGCGGTGTCGTCGTTCGCGTCCGGGGTGTGAGAGAATCTTGAGGTTGTCCCGAGATCTCGGGGCCATGGTGGCTATAGCTCAGTCGGTAGAGCACCTGGTTGTGGTCCAGGGGGTCGCGGGTTCAAGTCCCGTTAGCCACCCCACGTTCTCCCGCGACGGGAGCTGATCGATGATCGACCTCGATGTCGACGCGTTCGAGGCGCTCGTGACCGATGAGCTCGACCGACTTCCCGACGAGATGATCGACGGTCTCGACAACGTGGTGTTCGTCGTGGAGGACCGCGCCGCCGACGGCTCGCTCGACCTGCTCGGCCTTTATGACGGGTGGGCGCTGACCGAACGCGACCGCTACGGCATGGGTGAGCTTCCCGACCGCATCATCGTCTACCGCGAAGCGCATCTCGCCGTCTGCGACTCCGTCGACGAGCTCCGCGACGAGGTGCACACGACCCTCGTGCACGAGATCGCCCATTTCTACGGCATCGACGACGAGCGCCTGCACGAGCTGGGGTGGGCATGACGGGCACGGCGACCGAACTCGACCGCGACCTTGACATCGCCGGCGCGACCCGTAGCGAACGCCCCTGGCAGACGGTCGTATGGAACGACCCCGTCAACCTGATGAGCT
Source organism: Microbacterium sp. SCN 71-21 (assembly GCF_001725695.1). Taxonomy (NCBI): domain Bacteria; kingdom Bacillati; phylum Actinomycetota; class Actinomycetes; order Micrococcales; family Microbacteriaceae; genus Microbacterium; species Microbacterium sp. SCN 71-21. The sequence continues at coordinate 1,184 of NZ_MEGA01000038.1, read as the reverse complement.
ACGTCGTGCACGTCTTCCGCACCTACTTCGGCTATCCCCCGCCGGTTGCCGAACGGCTCATGCTCGCCGTGCACCACGAGGGTCAGGCGATCGTGTCTGAAGGGCCACGAGAACTGATGGAACTGCACGCGCAAGCCATGCATGACTACGGCCTGTGGGCCACGATCCGGAAGAGCCCCGAATGACGACTCCTCGCCTGATCGTGCTTCAGCTGACCCGCATCGAAGCAGCCCACCTGCAGACGCTGGTGACGCAGTTCGCCGAGCTGGTCGAGGTGCGCGATGACGATGACCCCGCTGTGGCCCGGCTCACCCCGGACGCCTATCCCGACGACGCCCGCGCGGCGAGCGACTTCCGCGACGCGACGCAGGACGAGTTGCTGCGTCGTCGCTCCACCGACGCGGCCGTCGTCACCGATGCGCTCGACGAGCTCGGGCTCGAGGAGGCGATGGATGAGCCGGTCGAGCGTCAGATCGAGGAGGAGCTGATCACTCTCGATCCCGATCAGGCCGCGGCGTGGCTGCGCACCCTGGCGGCGATCCGCCTCGTGCTCGCGACACGACTCGGGGTCACGGACGAGGACTCACACGACGACCGGGATCCTCGATTCGGCATCTACGACTGGGTCGGATTCCGACTCGACGGACTCGTGAAGGCTCTCGACGAGATCTGACCCACGTCCCTAGACGACAGTGAACCTGTGGGTCGCCCACCGGCTCGGGTCGTCACGTCGCACGTGATCCTCATCCTGGGCCGCCCAGGTGTCCCAGTGCGGTGCGTACGCCTCGCCGTCACGAGCGAGGGCGCGTTCGCGGCGAACCTCAAGGGGCGCGTCGAGCCACACCCGCACGGCGGCCGTTGGCGCGGAGCGAGGGGTGAGCACGCCGCATCCTTCGATGATCACCGAGGTGTCCGACGCCACCTCATGCCACTCGGCAGCCCGCGCCGTCTGCCAGTCCCACCGCTGCCAGCGGCCGATCCCTCCCGTCGCGCGAGGCTCGAGAAGTTGGGATGCCACGGCCTCCGCACCGGCGCGCAGCCCCTCCCAGCCCGGGTAGATGTCGTCGAGCGCGACCACGGCGGCACCGCCGGCATGAGGCCACGCCGCGGCCAGCAGACGCGCGAGAGTCGACTTCCCGGCGCCGCTGCGGCCGTCGATCAACACCGTCAGAGGCAGGTCGGCG
>NZ_MEGA01000037.1:0-51259 GCF_001725695.1 Microbacterium sp. SCN 71-21 | reverse complement strand
CGGCCCGCCGACGTCCACCTCGGGCTCGCAAGCCCGACCATCCCCAACTTCGAAATCGAAGAAACCCTGCCAACTTCTTGACGCGGGACAGGGGGAGAGAGGGGGGAGAGGGGGAGAAGGGGGGATGCCGCGGCATCCGCCCGATCAGAGCGAGATCTCGGCGATCGTCTCGCCGAACTCGGTCTCGCCCACGGGGGTGAAGCCGACGCGGCGGAAGAAGGCCTCGGGGCCGCCGTCGCCCGGCTCGTAGATGACGGTGAGACGGCTCGAGCCGCGCGTGCGCGCCTCGGCGAGCAGGCCGTCGACGGCGAACCGCCCGATGCCCTTGCCCTGGTCGTCGGCGTCGACGTTGATGCGCCAGAGCACCGAGCGGAAGTGGTCCTGGAGGGCGTCCGGGTCGAAGTTGCCGCTCACGAAACCGACCACATCGTCACCCTCGAGCACGACGCGCTGCCAGGTGGTGGTGGGGTTCACGACGGTCGCGGCGATGCCGTAGCTCACCGGTGCGAGGAACTGCTCCTGCCCGGGTTTCAGCGACAGATTGTTCACGGCCACAATGGTGGCGGCGGAGAGCTCTTCCAGACGGAGGTCGGCCATGGTCACAGGCTAGCCCCTGTGCGGGTGCGTCCCAACGCCTGTGTGCGAACCTCACAAGAAGCCCATGGATGCCGCCGCCACCGGGGGTCGCGGCATCCATGAATTCTCTTGATATCGAGATACTTTCTCCGTGCGATAGGCTGGTCCGCGGTCTGAGAAGCGCACGAGAAGTGAGGATCCACCGGTGGAGAAGATCAAGGTCGAGGGAACGGTCGTCGAGCTCGATGGCGACGAGATGACCCGCATCATCTGGCAGTTCATCAAGGACTCCCTCATCCACCCGTACCTCGATGTGAACCTCGAGTACTACGACCTCGGCATCGAGCACCGCGATGCGACCGACGACCAGGTCACGATCGACGCGGCGCACGCGATCCAGAAGCACGGCGTGGGCGTCAAGTGCGCCACCATCACCCCCGACGAGGCCCGCGTCGAGGAGTTCGGCCTGAAGAAGATGTGGAAGTCGCCCAACGGCACGATCCGCAACATCCTCGGTGGCGTGATCTTCCGCGAGCCGATCATCATCTCCAACATCCCGCGTCTCGTTCCGGGCTGGAACAAGCCGATCATCATCGGCCGCCACGCCTTCGGCGACCAGTACCGCGCGACCGACTTCCGCTTCGCGGGCAAGGGCACGCTGACCGTCGAGTTCACCCCCGAGGACGGCAGCGAGCCGCTGAAGTTCGAGGTCTACCAGGCGCCCGGCGACGGCGTCGCCCAGGTGCAGTACAACCTCGACGCGTCGATCCGCGACTTCGCCCGCGCCTCGCTGAACTACGGTCTCGCGCGCAAGTTCCCGGTCTACCTCTCGACCAAGAACACGATCCTGAAGGCCTACGACGGCCGCTTCAAGGACCTGTTCCAGGAGGTCTACGACGCCGAGTTCAAGCAGGCGTTCGAGGCCGAGGGACTGCACTACGAGCACCGCCTCATCGACGACATGGTCGCCTCCTCGCTCAAGTGGGAGGGCGGCTACGTCTGGGCGTGCAAGAACTACGACGGTGACGTGCAGTCCGACACCGTCGCGCAGGGCTTCGGCTCGCTGGGCCTCATGACCTCCGTGCTCACCACCCCCGACGGCAAGATCGTCGAGGCGGAGGCCGCGCACGGCACCGTCACGCGTCACTACCGCCAGCACCAGCAGGGCAAGCCCACCTCCACCAACCCGATCGCCTCGATCTTCGCGTGGACGCGCGGCCTGCAGCACCGTGGCGTGCTCGACGGCAACCAGCCCCTCATCGAGTTCGCGGCCACCCTCGAGGACGTCGTGATCACCACGGTCGAGTCGGGCGCCATGACCAAGGACCTCGCGATGCTCGTCGGCCCTGAGCAGGCCTGGCAGACCACCGAGGACTTCCTCTCGACGATCGACGCGAACCTCAAGGCGCGCCTGGGCGCCTGAGACGTCACGACGAAGGGGGCGGATGCTGCGGCATCCGCCCCCTTCGTCGTGACAGGGGTCTACCCGGGCTCAGTAGTGCACGCTGACCTGCGTGCCGATCGGCGCCCAGGTGTAGACGAACTTCGCGTCGGGGATGCGCATGTTCACGCAGCCGTGGCTGACGCCGCGGATGCCGAACTCGTTGTGCCAGTAGGCGCCGTGCAGCGCCTCGTCCCCGTTGTAGTAGGAGACCCACGGCACGTTCTTGGTGCAATAGGTCGAGGTCGCCGTGCACCCCATGTCCTGCAGTGCGATGTGCGCGTAGATGCGGAAGTTGCCCGTCGAGGTCGGCGTGGACGGCTTGCCGGGGGAGACCGGGTAGCTCGCGACGACCTGCCCGTTCTCGTAGAGCGTCGTGGTGAGGGTGGTCAGGTTGACGTCGATGTTGCGGCTCACCGTCTCGGTCTGGAACGCGGTCTCGGCGACCTGGAGACGGTAGACGCCGGCGTCGGGGGATGTGGTGGCCGACCCGAGCTGCGACGCGAAGGCGGCGGCGATGCCGGTGGTGTCGCCGATCGAGCGGCCATTCGTGCCGTCGTTCTCGGTGCCCAGCTGCTTGCCCTGGAGGTCGGTGATGATCTTGGCGTTCACGGGCGCGGTGTCGACCGCCGCGGCGAGTCCGTCGACGGCCTTCTGGATGCCGGTGCGGTCGGCGGTCACCGTGAGGGCGCCGTTCGCGTCGCTGACCGTCAGCCACGAGGCGACCGTCGCGGCGTCGAGCGGGACCGTGCGCTCCTCGCCGACGTAGAAGCCGGCCGTGGAGAGCACATGGTTGAGGTTCGAGGCCACGGCGGTGGCGGCATCCGTGGTCACCGCGGGGCTGAGCGGCACGCGCTGGCCCGAGATCGTCGTCGCTGAGCGACCGTCGGTGAAGGCGCTCACGAGGGCGGCCGTCACGGCGGTCGCGTCGAGGCCGGAGCCTGCGACCGCCGGGGTCACGGTGTAGGCGCCGGATGCGCTGTCGAAGCCGACCGATGCATCGGTCGGCTCGGTGTTCTGGTCGGGGGCCGCGGCCGCGAGCACCTTGTGCACGGCTGCCGCGTCGACGGTCACGTTGACCGCGACCGGGGTGCCGTTCCACTGGGTGACGTTCCATGCCGGGCGGGTCTCGAACACCGACGAGGCGATCTCGGTGGCGTTCACCGTCGCACCCAGATCGGCACCGGTGACCGAGACGGTGCCCGCCGACGTCGTGATGTCGACCGTGGTCTCGGCGAGTCGCTGGGTGATGGCGGCGGCGGCGGACCCCGGCGTCATCCCGCCGACGGTGACACCGGCGACGGCGGTGCCCGGAGCGATGAGCACGAGCGATGCGGCGACGACCGCGACGACGGCGAGCGCGACGGCCGGCGCACCGATCCACCAGCCCAGGCGACGGCGCGCACGCGGCGGCTCGGCTGGCGCCCAGGCGTACTCGGGCTCCGGCGTGTGCGCGGACTCGTTGGACATCGGCAACCCCCTGCGATTCGTGCCTCCATGGTACGCGTGGGGCTGGAGGGGAAATGCCCGGTGAGGTCACATTCGCATCACACCGGGCAGGGGGTCAGGACACGCCGCAGACCTCGCCGAACCGCCCGAGCGCGCCCTGCATGTCGGCGGAGAGTCCGGCGAGGTCGTCGAGCTTGCTCGCGTCTCCGGCGGCCATCGCGGTCATGGCGTCGCCGACCGACGCGTAGAGCTCGATGAGTGGCACCACGGCCGCCGCGACCGCGTCGTTCGTGATCTGCGGCTGGGTGTCGCGCAGGCGCGCCGAGGCGTCGGCGAGAGCGGATGCCGCGGCCTGCGCGTCGCTCTGCTCGGAGACTCCGCTCCCCACGTCGGCGATCGTCGACGCGACGAGCGCGCAGGCCTCGGCGGTCGACTGGCCCGCGTCGCCGGGCTGGTCGACAGCGGTGCCGGAAGAGGCGGGCGCTGCGGCTCCGGTGCACCCGGTAGCGAGGAGGGCGACCACGAGGAGGAGTGCGGCGACCGCGCCGTTGCGGGCGCCGCGGCGGGGGGAAGCGGGCATGTCTCTGACCTCCAGACCGGGTCAGGCTACGGGCTGGCGCGGGAGCGTGTGCATCGTTCCCCACAGGACCGTGGCGCCGGCACGGCCACGTAACGGTTGTGTTAATCGTCGGCGGCGCGGGAAGGAAATGCTTGCGTCAAGTTTGTTCGTAAGGTGTACTAACAAACATGACGACGACGGATGTCCCGCGCAGCCCCTCCGGGCACGAGGGAGCAAGTGCTCTCGCCTTCGCCCCCGGTCGTGCCCTCCGGTCGGGCGTCAAGGTGCTCCCCGAGCACGCGCGCGCCCACAATCGATCCCTCGTCCTCCAGACGCTCTACCACCAGGGCGCGATGAGCCGGGCCGACCTCTCGCGGGAGACCGGCCTCACCCGCGTCACCATCTCCGACCTCGTCGCCGAGCTCATCGGCGACGGGCTCATGATCGAGAAGGGCGTGCGGGAGGACTCCCGGCCCGGAAAGCCCGCGATCCTCGTCGACATCCACCGCGACGGGCACCGCATCGTCGGCCTCGACCTCTCCGGTGCCGACGTCTTCCTCGGTGCGGTGCTCACCCTCGACGGCGACATCGTCGCGCGCGCCGAGCGGCCGCATCCGTCCGACCCCGCCGAGGTGCTCCCCACCGTCATCGACCTCGCCCGCCAGCTCGTCGGCGAGGCCCACGCCCCCGTGCTCGGCGTCGGCGTCGGCACCCCGGGCGTCGTCGACGACCGCGGCGTCGTGCTCACCGCCCCCAACCTCGGATGGGCCGGCTTCGACCTCGAGGGCGCCCTGAACGCCGCCCTCGACCTGCCCGTGCTCGTCGCCAACGACGCGAACGCCGCCGTGCTCGCCGAGTACACGTTCGGCGGCGCGGGCGACGACGTGCTGCTGGTCAAGGTCGGACGCGGTGTCGGCTCGGGACTGCTCGCGGGGGGCCAGCCCATGCGCGGCGCCCGCTTCGCCGCGGGCGAGCTCGGACACGTCACCGTCGGCACCGACGGCGGCCCCGTGTGCGCGTGCGGCAAGGTCGGCTGCCTCGAGGCGTGGCTTGCCGTGCCCGCGATCGAGGCGCGCATCGCCGCCGACCCGGCCGCGGGCGACACCGTGCTGCGTGAGGCGGGCGAACGGCTCGGCATCGCGCTCGCCCCCGTCGTCGGGGTGCTCGACCTGTCGGAGATCGTGCTCTCCGGCCCCACTGAACTCCTCGGCGGTGTGCTTGCGCAGGCCACCGCCGAGGCCCTCCGCACCCGAACGCTCGCGCCCTTCCATGAGGGCGTGCGGGTGCGGATGACGGCGCAAGGCGCGGACATCGTCCTGCGCGGCGCCGCCGTCATGGTGCTGACCGCCCGGCTCGGAGTCTCGTAGCCGGCGGTCGACCAGGAAGCAGGCGGCATCCGTCGCCACCACCCACCACACCAGAGAGAACACAGAAGGACACCCATGAAGAAGTCCCTCGGAGCGGTCGCCCTCCTCGGCGCCGCGGCCCTCGCGCTCAGCGGCTGCGCCGGCAGCGGCAGCGGCGGGTCGACCTCCAGCGGCCCTGCGCAGATCCGCGTCTGGCTCGTCGGAACGGACACCCCCCAGGAAGCCCGCGATTACCTCGTGAAGACGTTCGAGGCGCAGAACCCCGGTTCGACGCTCGTCATCGAACAGCAGCAGTGGACGGGCCTCGTCGACAAGCTCACCACGAGCCTGTCGTCGAACGACACCCCCGACATCGTCGAGATGGGCAACACCCAGGCCGCCGCCTTCACCTCGAGCGGCGCCCTCGCCTCGCTCGACGACATCAAGGACCAGCTGGGCGGCAGCGACCTGCTCCCCGGCTTCGTCGAGGCCGGGACGTACGACGGCACGCTCTACGCCGCCCCGTACTACTCCGGTGCCCGCGTCGTGTTCTACAACACGGCCCAGTACCAGCAGGCGGGCGTGTCAGTGCCGACGACGCTCGATCAGTACATCTCGAACGCGCAGACCCTCGCCCAGAAGCTCCCTGGCGTCTCGGGCGTGTACTTCCCCGGGAAGGACTGGTACAACGCGCTGCCGTTCATCTGGGCCAACGGCGGCGACATCGCCACGCAGGACTCGAGCGGCAAGTGGACCGCCCAGTTCGAGAGCGACGCGTCGGTGAAGGGCCTCCAGCAGGTGCAGGAGCTCATGAAGACCTCGCTCGCCCCCAAGGACGGCGACGAGACCGACGGCTGGGTGCCCTTCCGCACCGAGAAGGCCGCGACCTACTCCGCCCCCAGCTGGGCGTACTGGTCGATCGTCGCCGACGAGAACAAGGCGCCCACGGCTCTCGCCAACACGACCGGCTACTTCGCCCTCCCGGGCGCCGGCGGCGGTGTCGCCCCCGTCTTCGCGGGCGGCTCGAACATCGGCATCGCGGCGAAGTCGCAGCACCAGGACCTGGCCAAGAAGGCGCTCGAGATCATGCTCGGCACCGACTACCAGGGCCTGCTCGCCAAGGCCGGGCTCGTGCCGGCGCGCACCTCGCTCGGCGGCCAGGTCGCCGCGGCCACGCCCGAGCTCGCGAAGGTGATCGCCTCGGCGGCCGCCAACGCGAAGCTCACCCCGGCCTCGCCCAAGTGGGCGGATGTCGAGGCCAAGGGCATCCTGCAGGACTTCTTCGTGCAGCTGGCCAACGGCGGCGACGCGAAGACCCTGGCGACCGCGCTCGACCAGCAGATCGACAGCATCCTCAACGGATGACACACCCCGGGGCGCCCCGCATCGCGGGGCGCCCCGTTCCCTGCCCGGAATCCCCCCGACCCCCCGACGAGAGGAGGCGCGCGATGACCACCCAGCTCGCCCCGACGGCGACGGATGCCGCGCCCGGCCGCTCCGCCCGCCCCGCGCCGCCCGTCCGGCGCCGCCGTTCCCGCACCCCGTGGGTGCTGCTGCTGCCGGCGTTCATCATGCTGGCCGTGTTCATCGGCTGGCCGCTGGTGCAGCTGATCGTGATGTCGTTCCAGAAGTTCGGGCGCGAGCAGATCTTCGGGAAGCCCCCGCTGTTCGTGGGCCTCGAGAACTACGGGCGGGTGCTCAGCGACCCCGAGTTCTGGACCGTGCTCGCCCGCAGCGTCGTGCTGTGCGTCGTGAGCGTGACCGCCACCATGATCCTCGGCGTGCTGATCGCGGTGCTCATGACGAAGCTGCGCGCGGTCATGCGCACCGCCGTCTCGGTCGCACTGCTGCTCGCCTGGGCGATGCCGGCCCTCACCGCCACGATCGTGTGGGGCTGGATCTTCGACACCCAGTACGGTCTCGTGAACTGGGTGCTCACCCGGGTGACGGGCCAGGACTGGACGGGCCACAGCTGGCTGATCGACCCGGTGAGCTTCTTCACGGTCGCCGCCATCATCATCACGTGGGGCGCCGTGCCGTTCGTCGCCTTCACCGTCTACGCCGGTCTCACCCAGGTGCCCGATGAGGTGCTCGAGGCGGCCGCGCTCGACGGGGCCGGCGGGCTCCAGCGGTTCCGCCTCGTGGTCTTCCCCTACCTCCGCTCGATCCTCACGGTGCTGCTGATCCTGCAGATCATCTGGGATCTGCGCGTGTTCGCGCAGATCTACGCCCTGCAGACGGTGGGCGGCGTGCGCGCCGACACGAACACGATCGGCGTCTACATCTACAGCGTCTCGATGGCCTCGGGCGACCTCGGCGCGGGCGGGGCGATCAGCGTCATCCTCGTCGTCATCATGCTCGCCCTCTCGGCGTACTACATCCGCTCCATGCTCAAGGAGGACCGCGCGTGAGCGCCCTCGCCCGCCGACGCACCTCCCGCGTGCTGTTGAACGCCGCCGCGGTCGTCGTGATCGCGTTCTCGATCTTCCCGGTCTACTGGATGGTCAACACCTCGCTGCTGCCGGGGTCCGCCATCAAGAGCGACACCCCGCACCTGTGGCCCGACCTGTTCACGGTGCAGAACTACGTCACCGCGCTCGGCTCCAGCGGCTTCGGCGCGGCCCTGCTCACGAGCGTCGTCGTGACGGTCGTGACGGTCGCCGCCGCCCTCGTCTTCGCCTTCCTCGCGGCGATCGTGCTGTCGCGGTTCCGCTTCCGCGGGCGCACCGCGATCATCGTGACGGTGCTCGTCGTGCAGATGATCCCTGCGGAGTCGATGATCATCTCGACCTTCCGCGTGCTCGACGGCTGGCACCTCGTGAACACGATGATCGGGCTGTCGCTCGTCTACATCGCGCTCGTGCTGCCGTTCACGATCTGGACCCTGCGGGGGTTCGTCGCCGGCATCCCCGCCGACCTCGAGGAGGCGGCGATGATCGACGGCTGCAGCCGTACCGGCGCGTTCTGGCGGGTGACGTTCCCCCTGCTCGCCCCGGGACTCGTCGCCACCGGCGTGTTCGCGTTCATCCAGGCGTGGAACGAGTTCGTGTTCGCGCTCGTGATCATGACCCGCCCCGAATCGCAGACGCTGCCGATCTGGCTGCGCAGCTTCGTGCAGGCCACGAAGGCGACCGACTGGTCGGTCGTGATGGCCGCGTCCACCCTCATGGCTATCCCCGTGATCGTGTTCTTCCTGATCGTGCAGCGGCGCATGGCCGCGGGCCTCGTGTCGGGGGCGGTCAAGGGATGACCCGGATGCCGCGCAGCGCCCCTCCTCGCGGGGGAGGCGCCTCATGAGGGTGGGCCTCGACGTCGGCGGTACGAAGACCGACGCCGTCGCCGTCGACGACGCGACCGGGGAGGTGGTCGTGCGGGTGCGCCGCCCGACGCGAGTGGGCCCGGAGGGCGTCGTTCGCACGATCGTCGACACGGTGCACGACCTCGCCGGCGAGCTCGGCGTCGCCGTCGCGTCGTTCGCCTCGGTGGGGGTCGGGCTTCCGGGCCAGGTGGACGACCGCGGCGAGCGGGTCGCGCACGCGGTCAATCTGGGGCTCGAGCGGCTGGAGGTGGCATCCGTCGTCGCGTCTGTGCTCGGCACGCCGGTGCGGGTAGAGAACGACGTGAAGGCGGCCGCGCTCGGCGCCTACGCGATCGAACGGCTCGACCGCAGCATGGCCTACCTGAACCTCGGCACGGGCGTGGCCGCCGGCATCGTCGTCGACGGCGACCTGTGGCGCGGTGCACGGGGGGCGGCGGGCGAGGTGGGCCACGTGTCCATCGATCCGCGCGGGCCCGCGTGCCGTTGCGGCCAGCGCGGATGCATCGAGGCCCTCGCCGGAGGCGGGGCGATCGCCGAGAGGTGGGGGCGCGCGGCCGTGCTGCCGGTGCGCGACGTGTTCGACGCTGCCGACGCCGGCGATCCGCGGGCGGTCGAGCTGCGCGACGGCCTCGCGCGCGGCGTCGCCGCCGCCGTGCGCCTGCTGGTGCTGACGTGCGACGTCGACACCGTCGTGCTCGGCGGCGGGCTGACCGCCCTGCGCGAGCGCCTCACCGTGCCGGTGCAGGCGGCGCTCGACGAGGGCACCGCGGCATCCGGATTCCTCCGTTCCCTCGACGTGCCCGCCCGGCTGCGTCTGCTGCCCCCGGCCTCGCCGGCGCCCGCCTTCGGTGCGGCGCTCGTCGGCGCCGCCGCGACCCGGAGGGCGATGACCCATGGCTGAGATCGTGATCCTCCCCGACGCGGATGCCGCGGGCTCCCTCGTCGCCCGCGAGATCGCCGCCCTCATCGCCCGCACGCCCGACGCGGTGCTGGGGCTCGCGACCGGTTCCACGCCGCTGCCGGTCTACCGCGCCCTCGCGCGGCTCGTTGCCGACCTCGACGTGTCGCGGGTGCGCGGCTTCGCGCTCGACGAGTACGTCGGGCTCGAGCCGGGGCATCCCGAGTCGTACCGCGCGGTCATCACGCGCGAGGTGGTCGAGCCGCTGGGCCTCGACCCCGACCGGGTGCGCACGCCCGACGGGGCGCTCGAGGGCATCGCGCACGCCGGCGCCGACTACGAACGGGCGATCGCCGAGGCGGGCGGGGTGGATCTGCAGATCCTCGGCATCGGCTCCGACGGGCACATCGGCTTCAATGAGCCGGGCTCGTCGTTCGCCTCGCTCACGCGCGTGAAGACCCTGACGGCGCAGACGCGGCGCGACAACGCGCGCTTCTTCGCGTCCCCGGACGACGTGCCGATGCACTGCATCACGCAGGGACTCGGCACGATCCTGCGGGCGCGCCACCTGGTGCTCCTCGCGTTCGGCGAGGGCAAGGCGGCGGCGGTCGCCGGCGCGGTCGAGGGACCGCTGTCGGCCTCGGTGCCCGGGTCGGCGATCCAGCTGCACCCGCACGCCACGGTCGTGATCGACGAGGCCGCGGCGTCGGCGCTGGGCGACGCCGACTACTACCGCTACGCCTGGGCGAACAAGCCGGCCTGGCAGGGTCTGTGACCGGAGCCGCTCACTCCCACGCGAGTCGCAGCAGGTGATTGCGGCTGAGGTTCGCGAGCGGGGTGGATGCGGCATCCGCCGCGGTCAGCCAGCGCAGCTCCTCGATCTCCCCGCCGCGCGCGACGTCGGCATGGCGCACCCGCACCCGGAACGCGTCGGCCACGACCGTGTGGCCGGGCTCGTTCGCCGCTAGATCGCGGAACACTCCGAGCGGCTCGACCTGCGCCGGGTCGACGTGCACGCCGATCTCCTCCGCGATCTCCCGCACGAGCGCCGTCGTGGCGTCCTCGCCGGCCTCGGGCTTCCCGCCCGGCTGCTGGAACACGACCGCACCGGCCTTGCGCACCACGACCGCCCGGCCGTGCTCGTCGATCACGACGCCGGCGCTCACCCGGATCTCGGGGGCCGGCTCGAACACCTTCCCCGGGTTGAGGATGCCGGCCGGATCGAACGCCTGCCGCACGCGCTGCTGCAGCTGCCACTGGGCGTCGCCGAGCTCGTCGCGCAGCCACCGGCGCTTCAGCACTCCGACGCCGTGCTCGCCGGTGAGGGTGCCGCCGAGCCGCAGCGCCGCCTGGAACAGCGCGTCCGCCGCCTCCCAGACCGCCGGGGGCACCTCGGGTCCGTCGAAGATGAAGTTGGGGTGCAGGTTGCCGTCACCGGCATGCGCGACCGCGGGGATGCGCAGTCCGTAGCGCGCCTCGACGGCCGCGATCTCGTCGAACATCGCCGCCAGCTGCGAGCGGGGCACCGAGACATCCTCGATGAGGGTCGTGCCGAGCCGCGCCATCGCGGGGTGCATCGACCGGCGGATGCGCAGCAGCTCCTCGCCGCGGGCGGCGTCGGTGGTCACCTCGACCTCGCCGCCGTGCGCCGCGAGGATCTGCGCGACCTCGGCGGCCTCGGCGGCGGCCGCGGGGCCGTCGGTCTGGATGGTCAGCTGCGCGGCGCCCGCGGGCGGCGGCGCGAGCTCGAGCAGGTCGTGCACGGCCGCGAGGCTCGCGGCATCCATCAGTTCCATGATGGCGGGCTGCACTCCGGCGGCCGTGACGGCGGCGGACGCCGCGGCAGCGGTGCGCACGTCGGCGAACACCGCCGCGATCGTCGAGACCTCGCCGGGCACGCGACGGCGCAGCTTCAGGGTCGCGCCGACGATGACGCCGAGGGTTCCCTCCGACCCGATGAGCAGCGATGTGAGGTCGTAGCCGGTGACGCCCTTCACGGTGCGGTGGCCGAGGTGCAGCAGGGTGCCGTCGGCGAGCACCGCGTCGACCCCGAGTACCGCGTCGCGCACGACGCCGTACTTCGCGCACAGCAGGCCGCCGGCGCCGGTCGCGATGTTGCCGCCCACGGTCGAGATCGCGCGGGAGGCCGGGTCGGGCGCCCACCACAGGCCGTACGGGGCGAGATGGGCGTCGAGGTCGGCGTTGACGATGCCCGGCTCGACGACGGCGATGAGGTCGTCGGGCCGCACCTCGAGCACCCGGTCCATGTGGCGCACCGACAGGGCGATCTCGCCGCCGCCGGCGTTCGCGCCGCCCGCGAGACCCGTGCCGGCGCCACGGGTGACGACGGGGGTGCCGGTGGCGCTCGCGATGCGCAGCACCTGCTGCACGTCGGCGACCGATCGGGCCTCGACGACGCACAGCGGCGGGGCGGATGCCGCGTGGCCCGACGCGTCCGCACGGGCGGCCTCACGGGCGGCGACGCTCACGTCGACGCGGCCGGGCAGCGTCTGCTGCAGCCGGGCGACGACGTCGGCCGCGCTCATCCCAGGCGCCGCAGGCCCGCGATGAGTCCGACCGTCACCGCGACGATGCCGTAGCCGAGGCCGACCCACGCGAGCCCCATCGACCAGAAGGCGATCGTGGCGCTCACGTAGACGAGCAGCTCGACGGCGGCGCGCACGAACGGGTGCACCCGCAGCACCGCGCGGGGGCTGACGAAGAGCGCCCACAGCAGGATCGCCACGACGGGCGCGCCGATGCCGACGACGATGTTCCACGGGAACGGCCAGGCGGCGAAGCCCCAGAAGGCGAGCACGACGAACGCGATGATCTCGCACAGGAACGCCAGCAGGTCGAGCGGCGTCAGGGCGGGGCGGGTGCCCGCGGGAAGCGGCGCGTCGGTCGGAGAACTCACGCCGTCAAGTCTAGATTCGCGCCCGCCGTCCAGACGCCGCGCACGGTGAGGCGCGCATCGAGCAGCACAGCATCGGCGAGGCGGCCCGGTGCGAGCGCGCCGAGGTCGTCGCGGGCGATCGCGCGGGCGGGCGCCCCGGTGAGGGCCTCGACCGCGACGGGAAGGGAGACGCCCGCGGCGACAGCGGTGCGCAGCGCGGCGTCCTGCGTGAGGGTGGAGCCGGCGATCGTGCCGTCCCCGGCGAGGCGTGCGACGCCGTCGGTCACGTCGACGTCGAGCGCGCCGAGCAGGTACCGCCCGTCGCCGGAGCCCGCGGCCGCCATCGCGTCGGTGATGAGCGCGACGCGTCGGGGCGCGGCATCCATCAGCACGCGGATGAGTGCCGGATGCACGTGCACGCCGTCGGCGATCGCCTCGATCGTGACACCGTCGCGGGCCAGTGCCGCCCCCAGCGGCCCCGGCGCGCGGTGGCCGAGCCCGGGCATGGCGTTGAACGCGTGGGTGACGAGGCTCGCCCCGGCGTCGAAGGCGGCGGATGCCTCATCCCATCCGGCCTCGGTGTGTCCGACGGCGACCGCGACCCCCGCTGACACGAGGCGTCGCACGGCGTCAAGCCCGCCGGGGAGTTCGGGGGCGAGCGTCACCTGCACGATCGTGTCGTCGCCCGCGGCGAGGAACGCGTCGAGCAGATGCGGGGTCGGCGGCGTGAGGAGGGCCGCTTCGTGGGCGCCGCGCCGGGCGGGCGCGAGGAAGGGACCCTCGAGGTGCGAGCCGAGGATGTCGGCATCGGTGCGGGTCAGCTCCGCCACCATCGCGGCGCGGCGGGCGAGCAGCGGCGGCGGCGCGGTCACGAGCGAGACCACCGCCCGGGTCGTGCCGTGCGCACGGTGCAGGGCGCGTGCCGCCCGCACGTCGTCGGGGCCGTCGTCGTAGGCGTGACCCGCGCCGCCGTGCCCGTGCAGGTCGAGGAACCCGGGCGTGAGCACGGCACCGGGGCCGGCGGCATCCGTCGCGTCGACCACGCGCTCTGCGGGTTCCCACCCGTCGCCGGTGCCGATCGCGACGACCTGCGCGCCCTCGAACCGCACCCACGCGTCGGCGGTCTCGACTCCGGCCGTGACGAGCCGGGCCGAGTGGATCACCGTGCTCGTCATGAGACGCCTCCGAGCGGACGCCACGCGATGCGCGCGACCCGCCCGTGGAAGTCGGCCGCGTCGATGCCGCGCGGTGACCACGCCTTCTCGGCCGCCGACGCGAGCCGCGGCCAGATGAGGCGGTCGATGTCGGCGGCGGTGCGCACCGTCTCGGTCCACATCGCGGCCTCGACCCCGAGGATGTCCGCTTCGGCGACGCCGGGGACGACCTCCGCCGGGTCCCAGTCGTACGAGCGTTCGAGGCTCGTCGGGCCGTCAGCCCAGGTGAGGCCGAGCGGCTCGTCGGCGTCGGGCTTCATGTCGAGGTAGATCGCGTCGGCCGGAGAGAGGATGACGCGGCCCCCGCGTCGCACGAATCCGCGGGCCTTCTCGTCCATCCCCTCGATCGGGGTGCGGAAGCCCCAGTACTGCCCGATGGTGCCTTCGGGCAGGTCGGGCGTGGCGCCCGCCTCGTGCCAGGTCACGGGGATCTTGCCGGCCTCGATCACGAGCCGGGCGGCGCGTGCGACGAATCGGTCGAAGTCGGCGCGGTCGGTGCCGAGCGCCTCGTCGCCGCCGAGGTGCAGGTAGGGGCCGGGGGTCAGCGCGGCGAGCTCGCCGACGACGTCGCGCACGAAGTCGTACGTCTCCTCGAGGTCGGTGCGCAGCGACGAGAACCCCACCGCGAACCCGGTGTACGGCTCGTCGCGTGTCGGCACCCCGCCGCCGTAGGCGGCGACGACCTCGTCGATGTGCGGGCTCAGTACGGGGTCGCACGCGATGTCGGGGTAGGCGAGCGAGACGGCGTGGGTGTGTCCGGGCATGTCGATCTCGGGCACGACGGTCATGTGCCGGGAGGTCGCGTGGGCGACGATCGTGCGGTAGTCGTCGGCCGTGTAGAAGCCGCCCGCATCGCCGAGGGCCGCTGTCGCGCTCGCGCGCTCGGTGAGGAGGGGCCGCGTCGCCATCGCCAGGCGCCAGCCCTGGTCGTCGCTCAGATGCAGGTGCAGCACGTTGAGCTTCAGGTCGCTGAGCCGGTCGATGAGGGCCGTCACGACCTCGACCGGGAAGAAGTGGCGCGCGACGTCGAGCATGAACCCGCGGTGCCGGAACCGCGGGGCATCCTCGATCTCGATGGCGGGCACGACCCAGCCCTCGCCGTCGCGGGTGGCGAGCTGCGCGAGGGTGCGACCGGCGTAGAACACGCCCGCGTCGTCGGCGGCGGAGATCTCGATGCCGGACTCGTCGACCCGGAGCCGGTACGACTCCGCGGCCCCCGGGTGGCGCGTGACGATCACCCCGTGGGCGCCCGGCTCGGGCGCCGCGACGCCGCGCCACGGCGCGGTGCCGGCGACCCGGGTGACGAGCGGGCGGGGGAGCAGCGCGGCATTCGTCATGTAAGGAACCCTAACAAACTACGGATGCCTCGCCCAGACCCTCCGATCCGATATGCTCGACCCGTCGCGACTGGCGTTGAGGTGGGACACCACCGGGGAGCGACCGACACGGTTATCGACCGCACGCCTGGGCCGATACGGAACCCCTTTTTTCCGAACCGTCGTCAGGAGATCGCCATGACCGATTCGTACTTCAACGCCCCGCTCGCCGAGGTCGACCCCGAGATCGCGCAGGTGCTCGACCGAGAGCTCGGGCGTCAGCAGGGCTACCTCGAGATGATCGCCTCCGAGAACTTCGTTCCCGTCTCGGTGCTGCAGTCGCAGGGCTCGGTGCTGACCAACAAGTACGCCGAGGGCTACCCCGGACGTCGCTACTACGGCGGCTGCGAGGAGGTCGACGTCGCCGAGGAGCTGGCGATCGCCCGCGCCAAGGCGCTCTTCGGTGCCGAGTTCGCCAACGTGCAGCCCCACTCGGGCGCCACCGCGAACGCCGCCGTGCTGCACGCGATCGCCCGCCCCGGCGACACGCTGCTCGGCCTCTCGCTCGACCAGGGCGGCCACCTCACTCACGGCATGAAGATCAACTTCTCGGGCCGCCTCTACAACATCGTCGCCTACGGCGTCGACCCGGAGACCTCGCTCATCGACATGGACGAGGTGCACCGTCTCGCGGTCGAGCACCAGCCGAAGGTCATCATCGCCGGCTGGTCCGCCTACCCCCGCCACCTCGACTTCGCGCGCTTCCGTGCGATCGCCGACGAGGTCGGCGCACTCCTCTGGGTCGACATGGCCCACTTCGCCGGGCTCGTCGCCGCGGGCGTGCACCCCTCGCCCGTTCCGCACGCGCACGTCGTCTCCTCGACCGTGCACAAGACCATCGGCGGCCCCCGCTCGGGCTTCATCCTCACCAACGACGCCGAGCTCGCGAAGAAGATCAACTCTGCCGTCTTCCCGGGCCAGCAGGGCGGCCCGCTCATGCACGTGATCGCCGCGAAGGCCACCGCGTTCAAGCTCGCCGGCACACCGGAGTTCAAGGACCGCCAGGAGCGCACCGTGCGCGGTGCGGCCCTCATCGCCGACCGGCTCAGCCAGGCCGACGTCGCCGGCGCCGGCATCACCGTGCGCTCCGGCGGCACCGACGTGCACCTCGTGCTCGTCGACCTCCGCAACGCGGAGCTCGACGGCAAGCAGGCCGAAGACCTGCTGCACGAGATCCACATCACCGTCAACCGCAACGCGGTGCCCAACGACCCGCGTCCGCCGCTGGTCACCTCGGGCCTGCGCATCGGCACCCCGGCGCTCGCGACCCGCGGCTTCGGCGACGCCGAGTTCACCGAGGTCGCCGACATCATCGCGCTCGCGCTCGTGCCCGGCGCCGACCTCGAGGCGCTGCGCACCCGCGTCGCTGCCCTCACCACGGCCTTCCCGCTCTACGACGGCCTGCAGCAGTAAATCCGCTTCCGGGCGCGGGGGCTGTGGCCCCAGCGCCACGAAAGGACGACCCGTGACAGCAGAACGACTCGACGGCAGGGCCACCGCCGCCGCCATCAAGGACGAGCTGCGGGTGCGCGTGGCCGCGCTCGCCGTGCAGGGCGTGGTGCCCGGCATCGCGACCGTGCTCGTCGGCGCCGACCCCGCCTCCCAGCTCTACGTCGGCATGAAGCACCGCGAGGCGGAGGCGATCGGCATGGCCTCACTCCACGTCGAACTGCCGGGCGACGCCACGCAGGACGATGTGGAAGCGGCGATCGACGCGCTCAACGCCGACCCGGCGTGCCACGGCTACATCGTGCAGCTCCCGCTCCCCGGGCACCTCGACACCGAGCGGGTGCTCGAGCACATCGACCCCGCGAAGGACGCCGACGGGCTGCACCCGACCAATCTCGGCCGACTCGTGCTCAACGTCAACGGCACGATCACCAGCCCCCTCCCGTGCACGCCGCGGGCGGTCATCGAGCTGCTGCAGCGCAACGGCTACGACCTGAACGGCAAGGATGTCGCGGTCGTCGGCCGCGGCGTCACGATCGGCCGGTCGATCGGTCTACTGCTCACCCGCCGCGAGATCAACGCGACGGTGACCCTCACCCACACCGGCACGCGGGACCTCGGAGCGCACCTGCGGCAGGCCGACGTCATCGTCGCCGCGGCGGGCGTGGCCCACCTCGTGCGGGCCGAGCACGTGAAGCCGGGCGCTGCGGTGCTCGATGTCGGCGTCACCCGCGAGCGGGATCCCGAGACCGGCAAGTCGATCGTCTACGGCGATGTGGCCCCGGATGTCGCGGACGTCGCCGGCTTCCTCTCCCCGAACCCCGGCGGGGTGGGACCGATGACCGTGGCGCTGCTGCTGACGAACGTCGTCGAGGCCGCCGAGCGGGCCGTCGCATCCTGACGCAACCCTACGGTCGGCTCCCTCCCGGGTGCGCGTGGCAGAGTGGTCCCACGCCGCGGGCGGAAGGACAGCAGTAATGAGTGAGGTCGCCACCAAGCGGGCCTACGACTCGTCGGGCCGGCGCAAGGCAGCCGAAGAGCGCAGCAGACGGATCCTCGAAGCCGCGGCGCGCCACTTCGACGAGTTGGGCTGGCCGGGCACGACGATCGCCGCGATCGCCGCCGAGGCGGATGTCTCCGAGAATCTCGTGTTCCAGAGGTTCTCGTCGAAGTTCGATCTCCTGATGGCGGTGATGAGGGCCGGTGCATTCGGCCGCGCCCCCGACCTGCGCGGCGCGCTCGCCGAGCTCGACATGTCCGCCATCGCCGACCCCGGTGAGCGCCTCGAGCGCTTCCTCGACCTCGCGTGCGCCGCCGTGCCGCACTTCGCGCATTACGCGATCGTGTGGGCGCAGGCGTCCGCGTCCGATGACCGGGCCCGGGATCAGATGGATGCCGCGGCCCGCGCCCATCGCGACAACGTCCTCACTGTCGTGCGGGGCCTCACGGGAAGGCCGGACACCCCGGCGGATCTCGTGGACCGGGTGACCGTCGCGACCTCGGCGGAGACCTACCTCCAGTTCGCCCAGCTCGGGTGGGAGATGTCGTCGTACCGGGTGTGGCTGCGTGCCACGCTGCGGGGCATCCTGGCACTCGATCGAATCGTTACGTAAGCACCTTCCCTCGGGCCGCCTGCGCTCGTATATTCAGAGGAGTCCGCTCGTGTCAATTCGCGGCGGACCGTCGACCCGGGGGTAGCGGGGTGGCGGGGGGTGTCGAGAGCGCCGGGGGTTCTCGACACCCCCGTCGACAACCCCCGGGGGTTCTCGACACCCCCCGCCCTTTCCGTCAGCGACGCGTCAGTAGCCGGCGCGGGGCGCCGCGTCGTCGCCCGGCACGAAGCGGGCGGCGAGGGCCTCGGAACCGCGGGCGAGCAGGGTGACATCGGCGCCCACGAGCACGAACGACGCGCCCGTGGCGATGTAGGCATCGGCGACAGCCGGGTCGAACGCGTTCACGCCGACCGGCTTCCCGGCCGCGCGGACCGCGTCGAACGCCCGGTGCACGGCCGCCACGACATCGGGATGCGTCTGCTGGCCGAGCACGCCCATCGATGCCGCCAGGTCGCTCGGACCCACGAACACACCGTCGACGCCGTCGACCGCTGCGATCTCGGCGGCCGCGGCCACGCCCTCGGCCGTTTCGATCTGCACCAACAGCGAGACGTGCCGGTCGGCGTCGGCGAGATAGTCGTCGACGCGGTTCCAGCGTGCCGAGCGGGCGAGCGCCGAGCCGACGCCGCGGCGACCGCGGGGCGGGTAGCGCACATCGGCGACGAGCTCGGCGGCCTGCGCGGCCGAGGACACCATCGGCACGAGCACCGTCTGCGCGCCGAGATCGAGCACCTGCTTGATGGTGACGGTGTCGCCGATCGGCACCCGTACGACGGATGTCACGGGGTACGCCGCCACCGCCTGCAGCTGCGCGAGCACATCGGCGAGCCCGTTGGGGGAGTGCTCCATGTCGATGAGCACCCAGTCCAGGCCCGACCCCGCACAGATCTCGGCGACGAGCGGCGAGCCGGTGCAGGCCCAGATGCCCGCCAGTGCGCGCGGCGACGAAGAGGCGCGCTGCGCCGCGAGCACATCGCGCAGGGTCGGGGTCAGGCGAAGCGGCACGAGATGACCCCCAGCGGTCCGTAGTCGGCGAGCACGGTGTCGCCGCGCGAGATCCACGTCGGGCGGGTGAACGAGCCCGCCAGGATGATCTCCCCCGCCTCGAGCCGGGCGCCGTGCTGGTGCAGCTTGTTCGCGAGCCACGCCACCCCGAGGGCGGGGTGGCCGAGGATGCCGGCCGCGACACCGGTCTCCTCGATCGTCTCGTTGCGGTACAGCAGGGCCGAGATCCAGCGAAGGTCGACAGCGTCGGGGGCGACCGGCGACCCGCCCAGCACCATGCCGCCGTAGGCGGCGTTGTCGCTGATGGTGTCGACGATCGTGCGCCCGTCGAGCTCGATGTGGGAGTTCAGCACCTCGAGTGCCGGTGTCACGTACTCGGTCGCCCGCAGCACGTCGAACACCGAGCAGTGCGGACCCTCGAGAGGGGCGGCCAGCACGAACGCCAGCTCGACCTCGATGCGCACGTTCGAGAACGCGTCGAACGGGATCGTCGCGCCGCTCTCCCACACCGTGTCGTCGAACATCACTCCGTAGTCGGGCTCGGTGATGCCGGTCGCCTGCTGCATCGCCCGCGACGTCAGCCCGATCTTGCGGCCGACGAGGCGACGGCCCGCCGCAAGGCTGCGGTCGCGCCATACGCCCTGGATCGCGTACGAGTCCTCGACGGTCGCGTCGGGGTGGCGCGCCGTGATGCGCGGCACGACACGCTTCTCGCGGTCGGCGACCGCGAGCTCCTCGGCGAGCGAGGCGATGACCTCGGGGGGCAGCATCCGGATGTCTCCTCTCGCCCTGAACGCTACAGCTGCGCGCCGAGCTTGAACTCGCCTGCGGCGACGCTCTCCTCGTCGCGTCGCGTGTAGGAGAAGCCGTCGGCGCCGATCGTGACCGCCATCTCCGAGGCGTCCGTGCGTGCCACGACGGGCTTCGGGTTGCCGTCGAGGTCGAGCACGAGCGACGCATCGGTGTACCACGACGGCACGACGGGGTTGCCCCACCAGTCGCGGCGCTGGTTGTCGTGCACGTCCCACGTCACGACCGGGTTGTCGGGGTCGCCCGTGTAGTAGTCCTGCGTGTAGATCTCGACGCGGTGGCCGTCGGGGTCGCGCAGGTAGAGGTAGAACGCGTTCGAGACGCCGTGGCGACCCGGTCCCCGCTCGATCGCGTCGGAGCGGCGGAGGGCACCGAGCTTGTCGCAGATCGCGAGGATGTTGTGCTTCTCGTGGGTCGAGAAGGCGACGTGATGCATGCGGGGGCCGTCGCCGCCGGTCATGGCGGTGTCGTGCACGGTGGGCTTGCGGCGCATCCACGCGGCGTAGACGGTGCCCTCGTCGTCCTGGATGTCCTCGGTCACCCGGAAGCCGAGATCCTGCATGAACGCGACCGCGCGGGGCACGTCGGGGGTGACCTGGTTGAAGTGGTCGAGACGCACGAGCGCGCCCGGGGTGTACAGGTCGTAGCGCCAGGCGAGACGCTCGACGTGCTCGACCTCGTAGAAGAACTCGTACGGGAAGCCGAGCGGGTCCTCGACGCGCACCGACTCGCCGATGCCCCTCGTGAAGCCCTCCGCACGACGCTCGACGCGGCATCCGAGCTCGGTGTAGAACGCGACCGCGCGGTCGAGGTCCTCGGGCGTGCGCACGCGGTACGAGAACGCGGCGACGGCGGCGACCGGGCCCTGACGCAGCACCAGGTTGTGGTGGATGAACTCCTCGATCGAGCGGAGGTAGACCGTGTTCTCGTCCTCCTCGGTGACCACGAGGTCCAGCACGTCGACGTAGAACTCGCGCGACGCGGCGAGGTCGGTCACGACGAGCTCCATGTACGCGCACCGCAGGATGTCGGGTGCCGGCGAGGTCGGCGTGGGCACCGGGTTGTCGGTGCGGATCGGCGCCTCCTGGGAGACGTAGAAGCCCGACGAGGTCAGGGTGCGGTCTTCGGGATTGGTCATGTCAGCGTCCTTGCTCGATGGTGGGAAGAAGAAGGGATGCCGCGGCGACTGCCCGCGGCATCCGGGTCAGTGGTGGGTGCTCGCGCCCTTGCCGAAGGTCGGGTTGTGCACCTCGCCGAGAGTGATGTGCACGGCCTGCTGCTCGGTGTAGAAGTCGATGGAGCGGTAGCCGCCCTCGTGGCCGAGGCCGGACGCCTTCACGCCGCCGAACGGAGTGCGCAAGTCCCGCACGTTGTTGGAGTTCAGCCACACCATGCCGGCGTCGATCGCCTGCGCGAAGTTGTGGGCGCGCTTCAGGTCGTTCGTCCACACGTAGGCGGCGAGTCCGTAGCGCACGCCGTTGGCGAGGGCGAGGGCCTCCTCGTCGGAGTCGAAAGGCGTGATCGCCACGACCGGGCCGAAGATCTCCTCCTGGAAGATGCGCGCGTCGGGGGCGACGTCGGCGAACACCGTCGGCGACACGAAGTTGCCCGTCTCGAAGCCCTCCGGACGGGACCCGCCCGCGACCAGGCGCCCCTCGGACTTGCCGATCTCGACGTAGCTCATGACCTTCGCGTAGTGCTCCGGGTGCACGAGCGCGCCGACCTCGGTGGCGGGGTCGTGCGGGTAGCCCACCGTCACGCGCTTCGCCTGTGCCGCGTAGCGCTCGACGAACTCGTCGTAGATCCCGCGCTCGACGAGGATGCGGCTGCCGGCCGTGCAGCGCTCGCCGTTGAGGGAGAACACCCCGAAGATGGTCGCGTCGATCGCGGCATCCAGATCGGCGTCGGCGAACACGATCGCCGGGCTCTTGCCGCCGAGCTCCATCGACAGGCCCTTGAGGAACGGGGCCGCGTTGCCGAAGATGATCTGGCCGGTGCGGCTCTCGCCGGTGAAGGAGATCAGCGGCACGTCCGGGTGCTTCACGAGGGCGTCGCCGGCGTCCTCGCCGAGACCGTTCACGAGGTTGAAGACGCCCTGCGGCAGGCCGGCCTCTTCGAAGATGCCGGCCCACAGCGATGCCGACAGCGGCGTGAACTCGGCGGGCTTGAGCACCACGGTGTTGCCGGTGGCGAGCGCGGGGGCGAGCTTCCACGACTCGAGCATGAACGGGGTGTTCCACGGGGTGATGAGACCCGCGACGCCGATCGGCTTGCGGTTCACGTAGTTGATCTGGCGCCCCGGGACCTTGTAGGTGTCATCGGCCTGGGCGACGATCAGGTCGGCGAAGAAGCGGAAGTTCTCGGCGGCGCGGCGCGCCTGGCCGAGCGCCTGCGTGATCGGCAGCCCCGAGTCGAACGACTCCAGCTCGGCGAGGCGGGCGTCGGGCGATGCGGGTGAGCACGCGGGCGCGTTCGCGCGGCAGCATCCGCGGCCACGGACCCTCGTCGAATGCGCGGCGCGCGGCGGCGACGGCGCGGTCGATGTCGGCCTTCTTGCCGGCGGCGGCCTCCAGGTACACCTCGTTCGAGACCGGGTCGAGCACGTCGAACGTGTCGCCGTCGATCGAGTCGACGAAGGCGCCGTCGATGTAGTGCTGAATGCGCGTGGGCAGATCGGCGGGCACGTGGTGGGTGTCGAGTGCGACGGTGGTGTCGGACATGGGACCTCCTCGAAGGGTCAGAAGGCGGGAAGCCCGAGGGCTTCGTCGGGGTGTTCGTGGATCATGTAGGCGTCGAGCGTGGCGGAGCGGTGGCGGCGGGCCGCCTTCTCGATCTCGCCGAGCGGGGCGCCCTGCTCGATGAGCAGCACGATGTTCTCGTGCTCGTGCACCGACTCCTGGGCGCGGCCCGGGACGAAGCTGAAGGTCGAGTCGCGCAGATGGCCGAGCCGGCCCCACTCCGCCTCGACGAGCTCGAGCATGCGGGGGTTCGCGCACTTCGAGAACAGCGTCGAGTGGAACTCGTGGTTGAGGCTCGTGAACGCGCGGGGGTCGAAGCTGTCGAGGGTCTCGATCATCAGTTCGTTGATGCGGCGGGCCCGGCGCAGGTCGTCGGCCGTGAGCCGGCGGGCGGCGAGGGCCGTGGCCGTCCCCTCGAGGATGCTCAGGGCCTGCATGCTGTAGCGGTACTGCGTGTCGTCGACCATCGAGACCCGCGCGCCGACGTTGCGCTCGAAGGTCACCAGCCCCTCGGCCTCGAGCTGCCGGATCGCCTCGCGCACCGGCACCACGCTCATGTCGAGCTCGCCCGCGATGCCGCCGAGCACCAGGCGGTGGCCGGGCGCGAACAGCCCGCTCGCGATGCGCTCCTTGATGAAGTGGTACGCCTGCTGCGACTTGCTCAGGTCGGCGAGGCGCTCGGCGCCCCGCTCGCTCGTCAGTTCGTCTCGCGCCATGCGCGGTACCTCGCCTTCCACTCCTCGTTGGGCGGGAAGAGGCCGTCGACGGGATGTCCCTCCCGCACGCGGTCCGCCACCCAGGCATCCTCCTCCTCCTGTGCGAGGGCCGCCTCGACGACCTCCGCGACCAGGGCGGGCGGGATGACGATGACGCCGTCGGCGTCGCCGACGATGACGTCTCCGGGCTGCACGACGGTGCCGCCGCAGGCGATCGTGACGTCGATGTCCCAGGGCACGTGGCGGCGTCCGAGCACGGCGGGGTGGGCGCCCACCGTGTAGACCGGGATGCCCACGGCGGTGACGGCGTCGGCGTCGCGCACGCCGCCGTCGGTGATGACACCGGCCGAGCCGCGCGCCTGTGCGCGCAGCGCCAGGATGTCGCCGAGCGTGCCGGATCCGCTCTCGCCACGGGCCTCGATGACGATGACCTCACCCGGTCGCACCTCGTCGAAGGCGCGCTTCTGCGCGTTGTAGCCGCCGCCGTGCGAGGCGAACAGGTCTTCGCGATGCGGGAGGAAGCGGAGCGTCTTGGCGAGTCCGACGAGCTTCTGATCGGGATGCAGCGGCCGCACGCCGTCGATCGTCACGTTGTTGAGCCCGCGCTTGCGCAGCTGCGCCGAGAGGCCGGCGACCGGGGTGAGGGCGAGCTTCGCCCGCAGGTCGTCGTCGAGGGCGAACGGGCGGGGGAGCGGCGGGAGGCCCGCCTCCTCGCGCGATCCCCAGGCCTCGGCGCGCTGGGTGTCGTCGACCGCCGGAAGCGAGCCGAGGGTCTCATCGAAGACGTCGTCGCCCTCGACCACGCGCGAGCGCAGGCGGCCCGACGTGGGGGAGCCCGCGGCATCCGGGGCGTCGACCTCGACCTCGACGACGGACCCCGGGCGCACGACGGACGAGCCCGCCGGGGTGCCGGTGAGGATGACGTCACCGCGCTCGAGCGTCATGTGCTGGGCGAGGTCGGCGACGATCTGGGCCAGGGGGAAGATGAGGTCGGCGGTGGTGTCGTCCTGCGCGAGGACGCCGTCGACCCAGGTGCGCACGCGCAGCGCGGCGGGGTCGACGGTGCGCGCGTCGATGAGGCCGGGCCCGATCGGGGTGAAACCGTCGCGGCCCTTGGAGCGCACGTTGGATCCCTTGTCGACGGCGCGGAGGTCGTACACGCCGACGTCGTTCGAGGCGGTGACCCACCCGACGTGCGCCCAGGCGTCGGCGAGCGTCACCCGGTGGGCGGGGGTGCCGATCACGAGCGCGATCTCGCCCTCGAAGGCGAGCAGCTCGGTGCCGGCGGGGCGCACGAGCACGCCGTCGGTGGGGGCGAGGGTGCTCGACGGCTTCAGGAAGTAGCTCGGCTGCGCAGGCCGGCGGCCCCGCTGGTCGGCGCGGGACGCGTAGCTGAGGTGCACGGCGATGACCTTGCCAGGCCTCGTCGGCAGTGCCGCGAACCGCGGATCGGCCGCGGTATCGGTGTCGTGAGTCATGAGCTCCCTCGCTCTTGCGTCGTATTCGAAATCGTATATGATCAACCGCACACCGGCAAGCCGCACCATCACGCTGCCGGAGACGATGAAGTCCCCTTGACGAAGGAGTCACCGCGCATGAGCGCAGAAGCACAGCAGGGCTTGACGCCCACCGGAACCATCGCGTCGGCGGTCGACCGTCGACGCGTCGTCTTCGCCACAGTCGTCGGCACCACGGTCGAGTGGTACGACTTCTTCATCTACGCCTCGGCCGTCGGACTCGTGTTCGGCGAGCTGTTCTTCAAGCCGGCCGGTGCCGGCGTCGCCACGATCCTCTCGTTCCTCACGGTGGGGATCAGCTTCCTGTTCCGTCCGCTCGGAGCATTCCTCGCGGGCCATTTCGGCGATCGCATCGGCCGTCGCCG
Source organism: Microbacterium sp. SCN 71-21 (assembly GCF_001725695.1). Taxonomy (NCBI): domain Bacteria; kingdom Bacillati; phylum Actinomycetota; class Actinomycetes; order Micrococcales; family Microbacteriaceae; genus Microbacterium; species Microbacterium sp. SCN 71-21. The sequence continues at coordinate 25,972 of NZ_MEGA01000037.1, read as the reverse complement.
CGTGCTCGTGCTCACGCTCATCCTGATGGGCGCCGCGACGGCGCTCATCGGACTTCTGCCGACGTACTCGGCGATCGGGATCGGCGCGCCGCTCATCCTCATCCTGCTCCGCGTCCTGCAGGGCATCTCCGCCGGAGGCGAATGGGGTGGCGCCGTCCTGATGGCCGTCGAGCACGCGCCGCGCACGAAGCGCGGTCTCTTCGGGGCCTCGCCCCAGATCGGCGTGCCGATCGGGCTTCTGCTCGCCTCCGGCGTGATGGCCCTGATGGCGCTCATCGCACGCGGGGACGCATTCCTCGCGTGGGGATGGCGAGTGCCGTTCCTGCTCAGCATCGTGCTCATCTTCATCGGCTACTGGGTGCGTCGTCGCGTCGAGGAGAGCCCGGTCTTCGTCGAGATCGCCGAGCGCAAGGAGCAGACGCGCATGCCCATCGTGCAGCTGTTCCGGCGTCACGCCCTGCTCGTCATCATCGCGGCGCTCGTCTTCGCCGGCAACAACGCGGTCGGGTACATGACGACCGGCGGCTACATCCAGAACTACGCCACCGACCCGAAGGGTCCGATCGCGCTCGACCGTGAACCGGTGCTCTGGGCGGTCGCCGGATCCGCTGTCACATGGCTCATCGCCACGTGGGTCGCGGGATGGCTCAGCGACCGCATCGGGCGTCGCACCACCTACATCATCGGATGGGTCGCCCAGCTTGTCGGCGTCTTCACCCTGTTCCCGCTCGTGAACAGCGGCAGCGTGGGCGCTCTGTTCCTCGGACTCGCCATCCTCACGATCGGACTGGGGTTCACCTACGGTCCTCAGGCGGCCCTGTACTCCGAGCTGTTCCCCGCCTCGATCCGTTTCTCCGGGGTGTCGATCTCGTACGCGCTCGGCGCGATCCTCGGTGGCGCGTTCGCTCCGACCATTGCGACGGCGCTCGTGCAGGCCACCGGCTCGACCCTGTCGGTCACGGTCTACCTCGCCGGCATGACGGTGATCGGCCTGATCGCGACGCTCCTCTTGCGCGATCGCAGCGGCATCCCACTCGGCCCCGAGCATGAGGCCGAGCAGGCGAAGAGCCCGATCTACGGAGCGGCGCGCGGCTGACGCGTTTCGCGACGAGGCCCGCACGTCCGAGGAGTCGGGGTGCGGGCCTCGTCGTCGCGCCCGACCGGGCGTCGTCGAGGTGTTCCGCCTGGTGACTCCCGCCGCGCGCTGATCCGTCAGCCGTCGAGGGCCGAGCGGATCGCCGCGGCGCACCGCTCGAGGCGCCGGGCGATCGGCTCGGGGTCGTCGGGGCTGGCGACGTGCACGACGGCTATGGCAGCGGCGGGCCGTCCGCGCAGGGCGAGCGGCACGGCGACGGCCTGCACGGTCGGGATGACCTCGTCGGCGCTCGTCGCGTATCCGCGTTCTCCGGCGGTGCGCACCTGGGCGCGCAGGGCGTCGGAGGCGCCGGGGGGCCATTCGCCGGGGGCGAGCTGCGCGAGGATCGCCTTGCCGGGTGCGCCGACGGTCACGGCGTGACGGGCACCCGGTCGCTGGGCGACCGAGGCGACGGCGTGGCGCGGTTCGACGCTGGCGAGGGTGACGCACTCGTCGCGGTCGTGCACCGCGAGGAAGCACGTCATGCCGAGCTCGTTGGCGACGGCGGTGAGCTCGGGCAGTGCCTCGGCCTGCAGGTCGGCGGAGACCCGCGAGGCGAGCGCGGCGAGCCGGGCGCCGAGGGCGAGCCTGCCGCCGGCGTCCCGCACGACGAGTGCGTGGTCCTCGAGGGTGCGCACGAGCCGGTAGGCGACCGAACGGTGCACGCCGAGTCGCGCGGCGACCTCGTCGATCGAGAGCGGACCGGTCGCCTCGGCGAGCACCTCGAGCACGCGGATGCCGCGGCTGAGGGTCTGCGAGGCGGGCTGATCGCGGGCGCTCTCGGGGGGCATGCGGCATCCTCTCGTCGCCGTTCCCTTGTGGGCGCCGGACGTCGTCGTATACGATCCATTCAATAGTAGAACGGCGTGTTCGAATATAGAACATAGCGCGCGAGCGCCCCGCCGTCCACACCCTCGACGTCGATGTCGCAGGAAGGGATCGAAGACGATGCAGTTCCACCACCACGGTTACGTGTCCACCGACCCGCGGGTGCAGCCCGCCGCCGGCATCGGCCTCGACCGGCCCGCCGATCTCCCCGACGCCGTCGACGTGCTCATCGTCGGGTCGGGCCCCGCGGGCATGCTCCTCGCCGCCCAGCTCTCGCAGTACCCGAGCGTCGTGACCCGCATCGTCGAGAAGCGGGAGGGACGCCTCGTGCTCGGCCAGGCCGACGGCATCCAGCCGCGCAGCGTCGAGACGTTCCAGGCCTTCGGGTTCGCCGAGCGCATCGTGGCCGAGGCCTACAACATCGGCTGGATGAACTTCTGGGGACCCGACCCCGACGATCCCACCCGCATCGTGCGGCGCTCCCGCACGGCCGACTACGCCTTCGACATCAGCGAGTTCCCGCACCTCATCGTCAACCAGGCGCGCGTGCTCGACTACTTCGCCGAGGCCGCCGCCGCCGGCCCCGGCCGCATCGTTCCCGACTTCGGCGTCGAGTTCGCCGGCCTCACCCGCGACGACGCCGAGGAGTATCCGCTCGCCGTCGAGCTGCGTACCGCCGAGGGCGCCCGCACCGTGCGCGCGAAGTACGTCGTCGGCTGCGACGGCGCCCGCAGCCAGGTGCGCGAGGCGATCGGCCGCCGCCACCTGGGCGGCATCTCGGCCCACGCCTGGGGGGTCATGGACGTGCTCGTCGAGACCGACTTCCCCGACTGGCGCGTGAAGTGCGCGATCAACTCCGAGGCCGGCAACATCCTGCACATCCCGCGCGAGGGCGGCTACCTCAGCCGCATGTACATCGATCTCGGCGAGGTCGCCGCCGATGACGACCACCGCGTGCGTCAGACGCCCATCGAGGACGTCATCCGTCGGGCCAACGAGATCCTGCATCCGTACTCGATCGACGTGAAGGATGTCGCGTGGCACAGCGTCTACGAGGTGGGCCACCGCGTCACCGACCGGTTCGACGACGTGCCCGACGACGGGTCGCGCTCGCCGCGGGTGTTCCTCACCGGTGACGCGTGCCACACGCACAGCGCGAAGGCCGGGCAGGGCATGAACGTGTCGATGCAGGACGGCTTCAACCTGGGCTGGAAGCTCGGCTCCGTGCTGACAGGCCTCAGCCCCGAGACGCTGCTCGACACGTACTCGTCGGAGCGGCAGCCCGTCGCCCAGCAGCTCATCGACTTCGACCGGGAGTGGTCGTCGCTCATGGCGCGCAAGCCCGAGGAGATCTCCGACCCGGGCGACCTCGCGACCTACTACCTCGCCACCGCCGAGTTCCCGTCGGGGTTCATGACCCAGTACCCGCCGTCGTCGATCGTCGCCGCCCACGCCCGCCCCGAGCTCGCCACCGGGTTCCCGCTCGGCAAGCGCTTCAAGTCCTCGCCCGTCGTGCTGGCGAGCGACGGCAACGTCGTCCACCTCGGGCACCACGCGCGCGCCGACGGCCGCTGGCGCATCTACGCGTTCGGCGACGCCGACGGGCTCGCCGAGGGGGCCGCGCTGTCGCGGTTCGCCGACTGGCTGCTCACGGCCGACGCGTCGCCGGTGCGGCGCTTCACCCCCGCGGATGCCGCGCTCGACGCCGTGTTCGACGTCAAGGCGATCGTGCCCCAGAGCTTCGAGGACGTCGACGTCACGGCCGCACCGCGGGTGTTCCGTCCGCGCAACGGCGCGCTCGGGATCACCGACTGGGAGAAGGTGTTCGCCGCCGGCGCGAGCCGCTGGAACGACACCGACATCTACGCCGAGCGCGGCATCGACCGGGCGGGCGCGGTCGTGGTCGTGCGCCCCGACCAGTACGTCGCCGACGTGCTCTCGCTCGCCGACACCGACGCGCTCGCCGCGTTCTTCGAGGGCACCCTGCGGCCCCAGCGGCAGCCGGCCGCCGTCTGACTCACCGCGGCGCGCGGGCGCCGTCGAGCCGCAGCTCCTCCAGGTCGAGGCCCGACTGCAGTCGCCGGGCGACGAGGTCGTCGATCGTGCCCTCGCGCCGCAGGCGCAGCAGCACCTCGCGCTTGCGTCCGAGCAGGGCGAGCCGCAGTCGGGATGCCTCGTCGAACCGCACGATCGGGGAGCGCTGCGCGACATCCACGTCGGTGCTCGACGCGAGCATCTCGAGAGGCGCCGCCGCCGCGGCACCGCTCGGCGCGACGAACGACGTCGTCGAGGTGTCCGCGCGCACCGCGTCGTCGTCGGTCGTCGCGATCACGATCTCGAGCTCGGCGATCTCGCGGTTGAGCAGCGTCTGACGCTGTCGTTCGAGTGCACGGGCATTGGCGAGCTCGAGGTGCTCGTAGCCGTCGCGCCGCGCGCGGTCGCGCACGTCGTCGCTGATGCCGTGCTCGAGGGCGAGGTCGTCGAGGGCCGCGAGGGCGGCCGCCGAGATCGCCCGCTGGGCGATCTCGATCTCGTCGAGGTCGGCGTCGTCCTGCGGCAGGCGCGCCCAGCGCACGACGCCGACGAGCAGCGGCCCCTGCACGAGCAGGCTCAGCACGATGACCCCGGCGGTGACGAACACGACGGCGTCGCGTCCGTCGAGGGGCGCGCCCGCCGCGGTCACCGTCGGCACCGAGAGGGCGATCGCGAGCGAGACCGCGCCGCGGAATCCGGCCACCGTGCTCACGAGGCGCGACCGGTGCCGGGGACCGGCGGCCGCGCCCGCGGGCGGGCGCGAGAACGGGGCGAACAGCAGTTGGAAGAGGTAGCGCACGACCAGGAGCGCGAGCCAGGCGCCCACGGTCACGAGCGAGAGCCACCCGATCTGCGCGGGGGAGATCTCGTGCACCACGTGCTGCACCTCGAGACCGATGAGCACGAACAGCGCACCGTTGAGCAGGTAGACGCCGAGCGGCCACGCGGCATCCGCCTGCCGTCTCGACGAGGCTGTCGTCACCCGCGGCGAGACCCAGGCCACGATGATGCCCGCGAACACGACCGCGAGCACGCCCGACGCGTCGATCAGCTCGGCGATGAGGAAGGCGGTGAACGGCACGAGCAGCAGGGTCAGGTTGATCGCGAGGGTTCCCGACAGGCGCCGCAGCAGCAGATACGCGGCGGCCGCCACGACGATACCGGCCGCGGCTCCGCCGACGTACGACACGAGCACCGTGAGGGTGACGCTCCACGGCGTGATCTGGCCGCCGAGGGCGAGGGAGAGAGCGATCGCGTAGAGCACGAGGGCCGTGCCGTCGTTCGTCAGGCTCTCCGCCTTGAGCTTCATGAAGGTGCGCGCGGGCAGCAGGCGTCCGAGCGCCGCGACCGCCGTGGCATCCGGCGGGGCGACCGCCGCCCCCAGCAGCAGGGCCGCCTCCCACGGCACACCCATCGCCGCGGCGATGCCGGCGACGGCGAACGCGGATGCCACGACCAGCAGCGTGCTCATCGGCACGATGTAGCGCAGCGACCGGCGCACCGCCCGCAGCGACGTGGTGAGGCTCTCCCAGAACAGCATCACCGGGAGGAACAGCAGCAGCACGGTCTCCGGCGGGAGCTCCACACCGCGCAGGGCCGGCACGAATCCGAGCGCGAGCCCGATGATCAGGAGCACCAGCGGGGTGGCGAGCCGCAGCTTCGGCGCGAGGAGCGTCCCGGCGAGGATCGAGACCCCCAGCAGCACGGTGAGTTCGAGGCCTTCCATGGCGGCTCCCTTCGTCGCGCTCCAGTGTGCGCCCGCACCACAACGCTGCGCCAGGGACCGGCATTCCCCCTCTCGGTGACGGTCGTCTGCGTCAGGAGTTCACGCGGATGATCTCCCGCTGGTAGGGCGCGATCACGTCGGGCGAGATGCGCAGATCGAGCATGAGGAACCGCCGCTCGCCGACCGGCTCCGCCGCCCACGTGCCGAGCCGGTCGAGGTCGGCGAGCGAGCGCACCACGACTCCCTCGGCACCGACGGCCGTCCCGAGGGCCGCGAAGTCGACGTCGGGGATGAGCATGGGCTCCGTCGCGAGGCCCTTCAGGCCGTAGAGGTTCACCTCGGCGCCGTACGCGCCGTCGTTCCACACGACCGCGACCCCCCGGCCGCCCGCCACCCGCACCGCCGACTCGAGGTCTGCGAGCGCCATCAGTCCGCCGCCATCGCCGGTCGTGAGCACCACGGTCGAGTCCGGCCGCGCGAGGGCTGCGCCCGGCACGCTCGCGAGCCCCAGTCCGATCGACTGGTAGGCGGTGCCGACCATCATGGCGCGGTCGGGGGAGGCGACATCCCAGTACATGTTCGACCAGCCGAGGAAGTGTCCGCCGTCGCTCACGACCACCCGGTCGCGCGGCAGCAGCTCACCGATGCGCGCCGCGGCCGAGCGGGGATCGAGGCGGCCGTCCGGCGCGAGTGCGTCGCCGGCCTCCCGCGCCCGCCAGCCGGCGACCTCGTCGGCGGACGCCCAGGGCGCTCGCGACGCGGAGCCGATGGCGTCACGCAGCACCTCGGCGGCGAGCCGCGCGTCGGCGCGCACGTACACACCGACATGAGGATGCGTCGCCGCCGGCGCCACATCCACCTGCACGACATGCGTGCCCGGGGAGAACAGCTCGCCGAAGCGCATCGTGAACTGGTTGAGCGAGGCGCCGAACACGACGGCGACGTCGGCCCGGGCGATGGCGGCCATCGCGCCGTCCGCACCGAAGCCGCCTGTGACGCCGAGGTCGCGCGCCGGGTCGGCGAACAGGCCGCGCCCGAGGGCGGTCGTGGCGGTGAGCGCGCGTCGAGGGCCGGGCCCGCCCCCGCCAGCCAGGCACCGCGCCCCGCGATCAGCACGGGCCGCGACGCCCCGGCGAGCAGCTCGCCGACACGACGCAGGGTCACCGTGTCGAAGCCGGGCTGCACGGCCAGCGGTGCGGGCACCGCGGGGGCCGCGGCATCCGGCACGTCACCCGCGTCGCGCCGCGCGACGTCGTAGGGGATAGCGAGCACCGCGGGTACCCGGTAGGCGAGGGCGTGCTCGATGGCGATCGCCGTGGTGGCCGCGGCATCCGTGCGCCCGACCGTGTACGTGCGTGCGCCGACGGCCGACGCGAGGGCGATCTGGTCGACGTCCCACGGACGTGGCCCCGATGTCGGCTCGTCGCCGACGACGAGCACGAGCGGCACGTGGGCCTGCACCGCCTCGGCGAGGGCGGTGAGGGTGTTGGTGAAGCCGGCGCCGTAGGTGGCGGTGGCGGCGGCGATGCGTCCGGACGCGCGGTAGTGCGCGTCGGCGGCGACGACCGCGCCCGCCTCGTGCCGCAGCGCGGTGTAGGTCGCGGCGGTGCCGGTCACGAGGGCATCGAGGAAGTAGGCGTTGCCGTTGCCCATCACGCCGAAGACGTGATCGACGTGTCGGGCGAGGGTGTGGGCGACGTGGGCGGAGACGGTGGGCATGGCGAAGCGCTTTCGACAGGAACGGAACTGAGGCCGTGTGTGTCTCGCGCGCCGGCAGGCGGCTTCGTGCCCTTTTTTCGAGCACCGGGGCGTCGATGCCCGCGGACACGGTGAGTATACGACGCGTGCGGAGACCGTCGTCAGCGACCGCCGATGCGCCGCGCTGTCGAGGTGACGTTCGTGTGATCGCCGTGATGGCGAAACGTCCCGCGCACGACGGCGTGAGAATGGGACCGAACCACCGATTGATCGTATACGATCCATACCAGGGCGCCCGCGCGGTCGCCCGTGACGAGGGAGTCCCATGAGCGAGAACCGCGAGCGCGACCTGCTGGCCGCCGTCCCCGACAGCCTGTTCATCGGCGGCGAATGGCGTCGCGGCGAACGCGAGAGCACCGTCAAGGTCTACGACCCGGCGACCGGGGAGCTCATCAAGGAGATCGCGGATGCCTCGCCCGCCGACGGCATCGCGGCACTGGATGCCGCGGCCACCGCGTTCGAGACATGGTCGCGCACGCCGTCACGTCAGCGCGCGGAGATCCTGCGCCGCGCGTTCGACCTGCTGCAGGAGCGCAAGGAGGACTTCGCGCTGCTGATGACCCTCGAGATGGGGAAGCCCCTCGCCGAGGCCCGCGGAGAGGTCGCGTACGGCGGCGAGTTCCTGCGCTGGTTCAGCGAGGAGACCGCCCACGTGCAGGGCCGGTACGGCGCGAACCCCGAGGGCACCGGCCGCATGATCGTCTCGCAGCACGCCGTCGGGCCCTGCTTCCTCATCACCCCCTGGAACTTCCCGCTCGCGATGGCGACCCGCAAGATCGCGCCCGCGCTCGCCGCCGGGTGCACGGTGGTCGTCAAGCCCGCCGAGCTGACCCCGCTCACGACCCTCGCCTTCGCCAAGCTGCTCGAAGATGCGGGCGTGCCCGCCGGTGTCGTCAACGTCATCACGACCTCCACCTCGGGCGCCGTGTCGGAGCCGATCATCCGCGACCCGCGGCTGCGCAAGCTCTCGTTCACGGGTTCCACCCCGGTGGGCCAGCGTCTGCTCGAGCAGGCCTCGCAGGGCGTGCTGCGCACCTCCATGGAGCTCGGAGGCAACGCGCCGTTCGTCGTGTTCGACGACGCCGACCTCGACAAGGCCGTCGACGGCGCGATCGCCGCGAAGTTCCGCAACATCGGCCAGGCCTGCACGGCCGCCAACCGCTTCATCGTGCACCGCTCGGTCGCCGACGAGTTCGCCCGCCGGGTCACCGAGCGGGTCGAGGCGTTCGGCATCGGACGCGGAACCGAGGACGGCGTCACCATCGGCCCGCTCATCGACGACCGTGCGGTCGCCAAGGCGCAGAGCCTCGTCGCCGACGCCGTCGGGCGCGGCGCGAGCCTGCGCACCGGCGGCTCGCCGATCGACCGGCCCGGTACGTTCTTCGAGCCGACGGTGATCTCCGACGTGCCGGCGGGAAGCGACATCCTTCGGGAGGAGATCTTCGGACCGGTGCTCGCCATCGTCCCGTTCGATGACGAGGACGACGCGGTCGCGCTCGCCAACTCGACCGAGTACGGACTCGTGTCATACGTCTACACCGAGAACCTCGCCCGCGGGCAGCGCATGATCGAGCGCCTCGAGACCGGGATGATGGGCCTGAACATCGGCGTCGTGTCGAACGCCGCCGCCCCCTTCGGCGGGTGGAAGCTCTCCGGGCTCGGTCGCGAAGGCGGCGCCGAGGGCATCCACGAGTACCTGCAGACCAAGTACACGCTGACGCCGAACCCTTTCGCCTGAGTTCGCCGATGTCGACGGGTGCCGCCAGACTGACGCGGTGGCATCCGTCGACCTGATCGAGCACCGCCTGCGCTCGCACCTGCTCGCCGCGCCCGAGGGCGGGGTGGTGGCGGCGGCACGTCACATGGTCGCGACCCAGGCGCAGGAGTGGTGGGCCGGGCGGTGGGGACTCGCACTGCGCACCTCGGGCACGCCGGGCGCGGCCGCGGTCGACAGTGCGTTCGACGACGGCCTGCTCGTGCGCTCGTGGACGCAGCGCGGCACCCTTCACATCGTCGCGGCGGGCGACCTGCGCTCGTTCCTCGCCCTCACCGCCGATCGTCAGCATGCCCAGGCCGCGAGCGTGCACCGCAGCCGCGGGATCGACGCGGCTGTGATCGCCCGCGTCGAGCGCTCCGTGCACCGCGCGCTCGCCGATGCGGGCCGCCTGTCGCGCGCCGAGCTGTTCGACGTGATGCGTGCCGACGGCCTCGACACGGGCGACATGCGTGGCTCGCTCCTCCTTCAGGCGCTGAGCCTGCGCGGTCTGATCTGCCAGGGACCGACCCGCCCGGAGCCCGATGGGCTGTCCCGCGAGCAGTGGTTCGTGCTCGTCGACGACGTCGTCCCCGACGGGAAGGCCGCCGACCTCGCGACGCTGTTCACCCGCTTCGTCCACGGGCACGGTCCGGCGTCCAGCCGCGATTTCGCCTGGTGGATGGGGCTCACACGCACCGCCGCGCGCGCCGCCGCGCTCGCGGCGATCGATGTGGAGAGGCTCGACGACGACTTGTGGGCGCCGCTGCTCACACCCCGCGACCCCGCGGCGCCCGACCTCGTCGCCCTCCCCGCCTTCGACGAGTACGTGCTGTCGTACGTCGATCGCAGCGCGGTGTGCGCGCCGGAGGATCTGAGCGCGGTGGGACCCACGGCCAACGGCGTGCTGAGTCCCGTGCTGCTGCATCGGGGCCGCGTCATCGGCACGTGGACCCACTCTCGCGCCCGCGGTCGTCTCGCCCAACGCCCGGTCGCGACGCTCTTCGCCACCGCCGCCGATCAGGTCGCGCCGGGCGAGATCGAGGCCGCACTCTCCCGCTACACCGGGTTCCTCGGCGGGTGAGGGGTCCGCCGTCTGACACACTGATCGCGTGAGCACCGAGACCGGCGCGGACGCGCCCGCGGCCCCCGCCCCTGCGCCGCGCCGACGCCGCGGGCTTCTCTGGATCGCCGTCGGCGCGGTCGTGGTGGTCGCGGTCTACGTGACCGTCGCCGTGCTCTACGCGATCAGCGCGGCCGGCTCGACGTCGACCCCGATCAGCGCGGCGAACCCGCAGGCGGTCGTGGTGCTCAGCCCGCAGTCGATGGATGCCGCCGGCAACCGTCTCACCCTGTCGATCGACGTGCAGCCGGGGGAGTCGCTCACCGGCGGCGGCCTGTTCCTGACGAAGCCGCTCACGCTGCTCATCAGCGATGTCGACGGTCCGCGCACGATCACCTTCGCGGCGGGGCAGGCTCCGTCTGTCGTGAGCGTCAAGGTGATCACGTCCGGGCTCGTCGAGCAGTGGCCCTTCGATCGATACGCGGTGTCGCAGATGAACATCGCCCTCGCGCAGACCGCCGACGACGGCACGACACTGCACACCGTGCCGGTCAGCTGGCAGGTGTCCGACCGGGTGCCCGGCTGGAACGTCGAGTTCCGCGGTCAGCCCGATTCCACGAACGACGAGGTGTTGGTGACGGATGTCGCCGCCTCCCGTTCCGCGTCGACGGTGGCGTTCGCGATCGTCCTGATCACCCTCATGCTGGTGCTGCCCGCTCTCGCCCTCACGGTCGCGATCTCGGCCTTCCGGGGGCGTCGCAAGACGGAGGCGACCCTGCTCAGCTGGATCGGCGCGATGCTGTTCGCGATCGTGCCGCTGCGCGGCTTCTTCCCCGGCTCCCCTCCGATCGGGTCGTGGGTCGACTACCTCGTCGTGCTGTGGGTGGTCGCGGGGCTCATCGCCGCGCTCGTCGTGTTCGTCGCGGCATGGATGCGCTGGGTGCCGGGGGCCGGCGAGCGACCGGTGCGCTAAGGCATCCTGGTCGTCTCCGGCGGGTACGCTCCCGGGTCGGGGTGATCAGCCGCCCGCGTGCCGTTCGAGGAATGCATACACCTCGGAGTCGTCGATGCCGGGGAACAGGCCCGTCGGCAGCGGCGAGAACATCTGCATGTGCACGCGTGCGCTCGGCCAGGCCTTGCCGACCCAGCGGGCGGCGACCTCGTCGGCCGGGCGGCGGCAGCACGACTCGTCGGGGCAGCGCGACACGGCGCGCTTCTGCGTCTCACGGCCGCGGAACCAGCGGGCGTCGTCGAACGGCACGCCCACGGTGATGGAGAACTCGCCATCGGAGGTGGACCCCGTCTGCGTCGAGCACCAGTAGGTGCCGGCGGGGGTGTCGGTGTACTGGTAGTGCTCGACGGTGCGGTTCTGCTCGGCGAACGCCGACCGTGCCGAGAACCACCGGCAGACGACCTGACCCTCGACGGCGCCGGTCACGTCCATCGGCAGCGGCAGGTCGTCGTTCTCGTAGACGCGGGAGACGGCGCCGGCGCCGTCGACGCGCAGGAAGTGCAGCGGGATCTCGAAGTGCCGCGTGAGGAGGTTGGTCATGCGCATCCCGGCGGCCTCGTGGGTGACGCCGAACGCATCGCGGAAGTCCTCGACGGCGAGGTTCCGGTCCTTCTTCGCCTGCTGCAGGAACGCGACCGACTGCGTCTCGGGCATGAGCGCGCACGCCGCGTAGTAGTTGATCTCGAGTCGCTGCTGCAGGAAGTCGGCGTAGTCGGTGGGCGGCTTGTGGCCGAGCAGGCGGTGCGCCATGGCCTGCAGCGCCATCGACCGCAGGCCGTGGCCGCCCGGGATCGAGGCGGGCGGCAGGTAGATGCGGCCGTTCTCGAGGTCGGTGACCGAGCGCGCCGAGTGCGGCAGATCGCTCACGTAGATCAGCTCGAAGCCCAGCTGCTCGGCCATGATGCTCACCGTGCGGTGGGTGAGGGCGCCGCCGTGGTGGCCCGCCGCCTTGAGCTGCTTCTCGGCGAGACGCTCGATGTCGCCGAGATAGTTGTCCTGGTCCCGCATCCGCAGGCGCAGGTCGGTGTTCGCGCGCCGCGCCTCCTCGGGGGTGGCGATCGTGGCGCGCTCACGGCGCTGCAGCTCCCGGTGGAGGCCGAGGATCGTCTCGATCGTCTCGTCGGGGAGCCCCTTGGACACCTTCACCGGCGGAATGCCGAGCTGGCGGAACAGATGGCCTCCCTGCGCCCGCTCCAGCTCGATCTCGAGCGCTGCCCGTCGGTTCGGCGGCTCGCTCGAGAGGAGGTCGGAGAGCTGGCTGTCGGTCGCGTCGGCGATCTGCTGCAGCAGGGAGAGCTTGGGCTCGCGCTTCCCGTTCTCGATGAGGCTGAGGTGGCTGCCGGCGACGCCGACGAGTGCGCCGAGCTCGTCGAGGGTGAGCCCCTTCTCGGAGCGACGGTGTCGGATGCGGTGCCCCAGGGTGGACAGCTCGATCGAGGTCGCCATTGTTTGAGTATACGGAAAGAACGCATCTTCTTTCGCCGAAAACGTGGGAAAAGAGTGCGCGCTCCTCCGTGAGAGTGGAGGCACGACCCGTCCACGACACCGACCGTCACGACACGAGGAGCGCGCCATGGCCCTGGCTGAGACCTTCACCCCGACCGCATCCGGCACCCGCGCCGGCGGCGTCGCCGCCTTCGGGCAGCGACCCGAGGCATCCGGCCCCGCCGTCGAGAAGCTCTATGCCTGGGTCGACGAGCTCACCGCGCTGCTCAAGCCCGAGCGGGTGCACTGGGTCGACGGATCGCGCGCCGAGAACGAGGCCCTGCTGCGCGAGCAGGTCGCCGAGGGCAAGCTCATCAAGCTCAACCCCGAGTGGCGGCCGGGCTCCTACCTCGCCCGCTCGCACCCCAGCGATGTCGCCCGCACCGAGGGGCGCACCTTCATCGCCTCCGAGAAGGAGGAGGACGCCGGACCCACGAACAACTGGGTCGCGCCGGCCGAGATCCGCACGACCCTCACGGGCCTGTTCGACGGGGCGATGCGGGGCCGCACGCTCTACGTCGTGCCGTTCTCGATGGGTGCCGTCGGCGGACCCCTCTCCCACATCGGCGTGCAGCTGACCGACAGCGCCTACGCGGTCACCTCGATCGGCATCATGACCCGCGTCGGCGCGGAGGTCGTCGAGCAGATCGCCGCCGGCGCTGCGTGGGTCAAGACGGTGCACTCGGTGGGTGCCCCGCTCGAGCCCGGTCAGGCGGATGTCGCGTGGCCGTGCAACGACGACAAGTACATCGTGCACTTCCCCGACACCCTCGAGGTGTGGTCGTACGGCTCGGGGTACGGCGGCAACGCGATCCTCGCGAAGAAGTGCTTCGCGCTGCGCATCGCCTCGGTCATCGGACGCGACGAGGGCTGGCTCGCCGAGCACATGCTGCTCATCCGCGTCATCAGCCCCGAGGGCAAGGCCTACCACGTGGCCGCCGCGTTCCCGTCGGCCTGTGGCAAGACGAACCTCGCCATGCTGCGGCCGACGATCCCCGGCTGGCGCGTCGAGACCCTCGGCGACGACATCGCGTGGCTGCGTCCCGGGGAGGACGGCCGGCTCTGGGCGATCAACCCCGAGGCGGGCTTCTTCGGTGTCGCGCCGGGCACCGGCGAGTCGACCAACGTCACCGCGGTGGAGACCCTGTGGGGCAACACGATCTTCACGAACGTGGCGCTGCGTCCCGACGGCGACGTGTGGTGGGAGGGTCTGACCGACCAGCCGCCGGCAGAGCTGACCGACTGGGAGGGCAACGCGTGGACCCCGGCGTCGGGCCGGCCGGCCGCGCACCCGAACTCGCGTTTCACTGTCTCGGCCGCGCAGTGCCCGCAGATCGCCCCCGACTGGGATGCTGCGGAGGGCGTGCCGCTCGACGCGATCCTGTTCGGCGGGCGCCGGGCGACGAACGTGCCGCTCGTGGTCGAGGCCACCGACTGGACGCACGGCGTCTTCCTCGGCTCGACGATCTCGTCGGAGCGCACCGCCGCCGCCGAGGGCACCGTCGGCGAGCTGCGCCGCGACCCGTTCGCGATGCTGCCGTTCTGCGGCTACAACATGGCCGACTACTTCGGCCACTGGATCGAGGTGGGGCAGAAGCTCCGCTTCGACCGTGCGCCGCGCATCTTCCAGGTGAACTGGTTCCGTCGGGGCGCCGACGGCCGGTTCCTGTGGCCGGGCTTCGGAGACAACGCCCGTGTCATCGACTGGATCATCCGTCGCGTCGAGGGCAGCGTCCCCGCCGTGTCGAGCCCCATCGGTCGCCTCCCGCGCACCGATGACCTGAACCTCGAGGGCATCGAGGTGCCCGATGAGGACCTGGCCGAACTGTTCTCGATCGACCGCGACTCGTGGCTGACCGAGGCCGATCTCACGGAGCAGTTCTACGCCACCTTCGGTGGCCGGGTTCCGGCGGCGCTCCAGTCGGAGCTGTCGTCGCTGCGCTACCGCCTCAAGAGCGCGTAGCTCTCGCCCTCCCGGGCACGAACGGACCCCCGTCGATCGCGCGACGGGGGTCCGTTGCGTCCGTGCCGCCCGGGTGGTCGGCGCGGTGATCGTTCAGGCGGCGGGCTCGAGCGTGGCGGCCGGAACATGCATGCCGGGCCGCGAGCGGAAGTGGCCGGCGACCGTCAGCACGACGCCGAGCACGACCCACCCGCCGAGCACCAGCCACTGAGCGGTGGCGTCGGCATCGGGGAAGTAGCTGAGCCCGCGCAGCAGCCAGGACGCCGCGCCGGGCACCAGGTACTGCCCGATCGCGCCCCAGGGGGCCACGAGGAACTGCCACGGCATGGTCGCGCCCGAGATCGGGTTCGCGAACAGGATGGTGACCACGGCGCCGATGCCGATGCCGGCGGGGCCGAAGAGCGATGCGCACCCGACGACGAAGGCGGATGTCGCGGCGATCGCGAGGGCGATGGCGGCGGCGTTGAGCAGGAAGTCGCCCTGCAGGTAGCCGAACCAGGTCTGCAGCACCACGGCGAGGAGGAGCCCGACCCCGACGCCGTACGCGAGGAGCGCCGTGAGGCGGCGGAGAGGACCGACCACGAGCAGCGAGATGAGCACGCCGCCCAGCATGCCGCCGAGGGTCAGTGGGAACGCGGCGGCGGCGAGGCCGGTGCCGGACGGGTCGCTGTCCGACAGCGGCACGACGGCGGTCACGGCGACCTGCGGCACGGTGGGCGCGCCGGCGGCGTGCGCCTGCTGGCTGAGCTGGGCCTGCAGCTGCGCCGCGAGGCCGGTGAGCAGCTGGGTGGGCACGGCTCCCGCGGCGGGGGCGGTCAGCACCTCGGGGGCGGCGGTCGCCGACAGCACGATCGCACCGTAGGTCGCCCGCGTCTCGATCTGGTGCACGGCGTCCTCGCGCTCGGTCGCGGCCACGAAGGTGATGCTGTCGCCGCGGGCGGCCACGGCGTCCTCGATCGCGGTGACCGCGGCGTCCGGGCCGCTGATGCCGATCGGGAGGTCATGGGCGCTGGCGGTCTTGGTGGGCCAGAGGAAGGCGAGCACGACGACCCCGACGACGAGGGCGCCGATGAGCCCGAAGGCGAGCGAGAGTGTCCAGCGGGTGTGCGGACGGACCGGAGCGGCCATGGGGATCCCCTCTAAAAAGAACATCTGATCTGTTTGAGATCACCATAGCAGAACGCCTATTCTGTGTACGTGCCCCGCTTGAAAGAGGAGACCCGCCTCGCCCGCCGCCGCGAGATCGCCGAGGCGGCCCTGCGGTGCTTCGCCCGTCAGGGGTTCGCCGCGACATCCATGGCCGACATCATCGCCGAGTCGGGGCTGTCCGCCGGATCCATCTACTCGCACTACGACAGCAAGGCGGCGCTCGTGCATGAGGCCGCCAAGGAGATCCTCGACGACAGGTTCCGTCAGGTCGTCGCGGCGATCGACCTCGACGGCACCGCGACGATCAGCCCCGGCCGGCTCTTCCTCGCGGTCGTGGAGACGATGTTCGTCGCGAGCGCGGGGCCGGTGCTGCTGCGTGTGTGGGCCGAGATGCCCGTCGACCCGGAGCTCGCCGCGGTCGGCGTGAAGAACGTCGGGTTCATGCGCGCCCGCGTCTCCGAGCTGCTCGTGCCCTGGGTCGGCGCCCGCGCCGGCGCTGAGCTCACCGCCGACGATCCCCTCGTCGGCCGCACCGCCGACCTCGTCATCGCCGCCGTGCAGGGACTTCTCGTCCGTGCCGCGTTCGACGAGCCCGAGACGCTCGCCGCACTGCGTCAGACCCTGGCGCGCGCGCTCGACACCGCCGAGGTGTGAGGCGGCTGCCGCTCAGACCAGCAGCTGGTGCTTCGCCAGGTCTCGGTAGAGCGGCGTGGACGCCACGAGCTCCGAGTGGGTGCCGACCCCGACGACCTCGCCGCGATCCATCACGACGATGAGGTCGCTGTCGACCACCGTCGACAGGCGGTGCGCGATGACGACGAGCGTGCGACCGGTGGCGACCGCGTCGATGGCCTCCCGCATGCGCTGCTCGTTGAGACCGTCGAGCGACGACGTCGACTCGTCGAGCAGCAGGATCGGGGGAGCGGCCAGCAGTGCGCGGGCGATCGCGAGGCGCTGGCGCTCGCCGCCCGACAGCATCACTCCCGCCTCGCCGACCTGCGCATCGAGCCCCTCGGCACTGCGGTCGAGCACGTCGCCGAGGTTCACCGCCCGCAGCACCGCCTCGCACGCCTCGTCGGTCGCGTCGGGGGAGGCGAGGCGCAGGTTGTCGCCGATCGAGCCCGCGAGGGTCGGGGCATCCTGCTCGACATAGCCGAGCCGCGCGCGCAGCGCGGTGCGATCGTGCAGGCGCACATCCACCCCGTCGACCAGCACCGCACCGCCCGTCGCGTCGTAGAACCGCTCGATGAGCGCGAGCGTCGTCGACTTCCCGGCGCCCGAGGGGCCGACCAGCGCGACGCGCGATCCCCGCGGCACCCGGAAGCTCACCCCGCGCAGCACCTGCGCGCCCGCCTCGTCCCCCTCGTCCTCGATCGCCGACGCATCCACCCGCACGCTCGCCAGCGCCCGCCGTGCCTCGCCCTCGGCCCGGCGGCGGGTCGCGACGACGGCATCGGGATAGGAGAAGTGCACGTCGCGGAACTCGACGGCGGGGGCGGATGCCGCGGCATCCGCATCATCGACGACGACGCCCGCGGCGCGCTGCGCGTCGTCGGCGTCCTCGGTGGGGAGGTCGAGCACCTCCTGGATGCGTCCGAGGGCGCCGAGCGCTTGGTTGATCGACAGGATCGCGCCCACGAACGTGCCGAGGGGAGCCACCAGCAGGAAGAGGAACATGATGAACGCCACGAGGTTGGCGATGCCGAGATCGCCGGAGGCGACGCGCAGGCCGCCGACCCCGAGCACCACGAGCAGGGAGACCTGCAGCGCGATGCCCGCGACCGGAACCACGAGCGCCGATACCTTCGCGATGCGCACCCCCACGGTGTACGCCTCGTCGGCGAGGCGGGTGACGCTCGCCGTCTCCCGCTCGGTCGCGCCCGCCGCCCGCACGGTGCGGATCGACCCGATCGCGCGCTCGACGCCCGAGGCCAGCTCGCCGACCTTCGCCTGCTGCGCACGCGTCGCGACCCGGATGCGCCCCGAGAGCACCACGACAGCGCCGATCGACGCGCCCAACACGATGACGATCAGAAGCAGCAGCACCGGGTCGATGACCGCCATCGCGATGAGCGCCCCGAGGAAGATGAGGGCGTTGCCGACGGCGTCCGCGAGGCCCTGCGTGAGCACCGCATAGAGAAGAGTCGTGTCGGTGCCGACCCGCGAGACGAGATCGCCGGTGCGGCGGGCGTCGAACTCGGCGATCGGGAGCCGCAGGATGCGGGCGATGAGCCGGCGGCGGCTGGATGCGACGACCGCGGTGCCGGTGCGCTGCAGCAGATAGTGCTGGTACCCGGAGATGAGCGACGTCACGACGACGAGCGCCACGATGGCCCAGACGAGCGGGCCGAGCCCGGTGCCCGACTGCACCTCGGCGATCACCTGCTGCACGACGAGCGGCTGGGCGAGCGTGGTCACCGCGCCGACGACGCTCAGCAGCGCGACGGCGATGAGGGTGCCGCGGTGGTCGGCGAGGAAGGGGAGGAGCTGCCGCACGCTCGCGCGCGGACCGTCGTCCTTCGACGGACGGGTGAACGGGCTGCGACGCGGGGTGGCGGGTGCGGACATGACTTCCTCATCGGTCTCGGCCGGCGCCCCCACGCGCCCGACGGGCGCCTCGGGGGATGCGGCACCGCTCACGAGTATCGCCCCGCACCGGGTCCCGCTCACAATCGACCCGGCGATGTCGCCGCCGCGGGCTACGGTGGATCGCGTGCCAACCCCCGTGATCACCGCTCAGAACCTCGCCAAGTCCTACCGCGTCAAGGGCAAGCCCGACTTCGTCGCCGTCGACGGACTCAGCTTCGAGGTCACGGCCGGGGAGTCGTTCGGGTTGTTGGGGCCGAACGGGGCGGGCAAGTCGACCACCATGAAGATGGTCGGCGCCGTGTCGTCGCGCACCGGGGGGAGTCTCAGCATCCTGGGGCTCGATCCCGACCGCTACGGACCCGAGATCCGCTCGCGCCTGGGCGTCGTGCCCCAGCAGGACAACCTCGACGCCGAGCTCAACGCGCGCGAGAACCTCTACATCTACGGCCGCTACTTCGGCCTGCCGGGAAAGGTCTGCCGCGAGCGCGCCGAGGAGCTGCTCTCGTTCGCGCAGCTCGAGGACAAGGCCACCGCCAAGGTCGATCAGCTCTCCGGTGGCATGAAGCGCCGCCTCACCATCGCCCGGGCTCTTATCAACGAGCCGCGCATCCTGCTGCTCGACGAGCCGACGACCGGCCTCGACCCGCAGGCGCGCCATGTGCTGTGGGACCGGCTGTTCCGGCTGAAGGAGCAGGGCACGACTCTCGTGCTGACGACCCACTACATGGACGAGGCCGAGCAGCTGTGCGACCGCCTGGTCGTCGTCGACAAGGGCCGCATCATGGCCGAGGGGTCGCCCGCGACCCTCATCCGCGAGCATTCGAGTCGCGAGGTGCTCGAGGTGCGCTTCGGCTCGGACCGCAACGAGCAGGTCGCGCCGCAGCTGGCCGGCATCGGCGATCGCGTCGAGGTGCTGCCCGACCGCATCCTCATCTACGCCGACGACGGCGAGGCGGCCCTCGAGCGCATCCACGCCCTGGGACTCGAACCCGTCACCTCGCTCGTGCGCCGCTCGTCGCTCGAGGACGTCTTCCTGCGCCTCACCGGACGGTCGCTGGTCGAATGAGCGAGCTGAGAACCACCCCGACCCTCGACGAGCTGCGCGACGAGGCGCTCGCCTGGGGGCGCACGCCCCGGCGGGCGGGCACCCTGTTCGTGCTCGAGCACTGGCTGCGCGCCATGCGCGCGTACGGCTGGACGATCGTCGTCAACGCGATCGGGCAGCCCATCGTCTACCTGCTCGGCCTCGGCCTCGGCCTCGCCGCGCTCATCGCGGTGCCGATCGACGACGGCACGCAGCACGTGCGCTACGTCGTGTTCGTCGCGCCCGCCCTGCTGGTCACCGCGGCCGTCGCCGTGGCATCCGAGGAGTCGACCTATCCGGTGATGGCGGGCTTCAAATGGCGTCGCTACTTCTTCGGGTTCAACGCCGCGCCGCTCTCGCCCCGGCAGATCGTGAACGGCGTCGCCGCCGGCGCCTGCGTGCGCATGTTCATCGTCGTTGCCGCGTACTACGTGATCATCTGGGTGTTCCAGGCCGTGCCGCACCCCGAGACCGGGTGGCTATCGATCATCGCCGGCGTGCTCGGCGGGCTCGCCTTCGGCGCCCCCCTCATGGCCTACGCGGCCTCCATCGAAGACGACCGCGGCCAGTTCGCGCTCGTGCAGCGGTTCATCTTCATGCCGCTGTTCCTGTTCTCCGGCACGTTCTACCCGCTCGGTAACGTCGGCTGGCTGCAGTGGATCGGGTGGCTCTCGCCGGTGTGGCACGCCTCGGAGCTCTCCCGCATGGTGACCTACGGGCGGGCGATCGAGCCGTGGCTGATCGCCGTGCATCTCGGCTACCTCGTGGTGCTGGCTGCGGTCGGCCTGCTCGCGGCGCACCACTTCTTCGGACGGAGGCTCTCGCGATGACCAGCACCGTCGCCTCCGCACCCGTGCGCGCCGGCAGCGTGCGGGCCCTCTGGGCCGGCAACCCGCAGTCCGTCGTGCAGCGCGGTCTGCTCTCGGCGCGGTCGTCGAGCTGGGTGGTCGTGCTCTCCGGCTTCTTCGAGCCCGTCTTCTATCTGCTCGCGATGGGCGTCGGACTCGGCTCCCTCATCCCGGGTGTCACGGTCAACGGCCAGAGCGTCGCGTACGCCGCCTACATCGCCCCGGCACTCCTCGCGGTGTCGGCGATGAACGGCGCCATCTACGACTCGACGTGGAACGTCTTCTTCAAGATGAACTACGGCAAGCTCTACGAGGGCATGCTGGCCACATCTCTCGGCCCGCTCGACGTCGCGCTCGGCGAGATCCTCTACGCGCTGCTGCGGGGGCTCCTCTACGCCTGCGGCTTCATGGTGATCATGCAGGTGCTCGGGCTCAATCTCTCGTTCACCGCGCTCCTCGCCCTCCCCGCGGTGCTGCTGATCGCGTTCGGGTTCGCGAGCGTCGGCATGGCGGTCACGAGCTACATGAAGACCTTCCAGCAGATGGACTGGATCAACTTCGTGCTGCTGCCGATGTTCCTGTTCTCGGCGACGTTCTTCCCGCTGTCGGTCTACCCCGAGCCGGTGCAGTGGATCGTGCAGGCGTTCCCGCTGTGGCACGGCGTCGAGCTCATCCGCGGGCTCACCACCGGCATCCTCACCCCGGCGATGCTCATCCACGTCGGCTACTTCGTGGCGATGATCACCGTCGGGCTCGTCTTCACCACGACGCGACTGCGCGCGCTGTTCCTCGACTGACGTCGCACAGAACGCGGATGCCGCGGGGCGCCCGGCCCCGCGGCACCCGCGTTCTGTCGTGGTGTGCGGTTCAGAGGGAACCCGTCGATCCCACGCCGATGTTGTCGTCGTACGAGGCGTCCTTCGTCTCGCGCGACAGGAGCAGCGCGATGAGGGTGAGCACGGAGCATCCGGTCAGATACAGCCCGACGAGCCACGGCGAACCGCCCGCCGCGGCCCAGAGGGCCACCGCCACGATGGGGGCGAGCGCGGCGCCGAGGATCGACGACACGTTGTACGAGATCGCCGAGCCCGTGTAGCGCACGTTCGTGGGGAACAGCTCCGGCAGGATCGCGCCCATCGGGCCGAAGGTCGAGCCCATCAGCACGAAGCCGAACACGAGGAACGCCTGCGTGAGCGCCCCGGTGAGCTTCGGGTCGGCGTACGGCGCGAGGAACACCGAGAAGGTGAGGCCGAACACGATGATGCCGACCGTCACCCAGATCAGCAGCTTGCGGCGTCCAATCGCGTCGGCGAGGGGGCCGGAGATCAGCGTGAAGATGCCGAAGAAGACCACGCCGATGATCTGCATGATGACGAAGTCGGTGTAGGCGAAGCCTTGGCCGGGCACATAGCTCGCGGCGAACGCCGCGGGATCGAACACCTTGCCGGCCGCCTCCGCGGCCTTCTGTGCGGCCGCGCTCGCCGTCGCGAGAGTGGCCTTGGTGCCGTACGAGAGGGTGAAGCTCGTCATCAGGTAGAAGAGCACGTAGGTCGCCAGCATGATGAACGTGCCGAGCACCAGGTGCCACCAGTGGCGCCGCAGCACCTCGCCGAGCGGGAACTTGCGGATCGCGCCGGTCTTCTCGGCCTTCGTGAACGTCTCCGACTCGACCAGACGCAGACGCACCCACAGGCCGATGATGACCATGACGGCGGAGAAGAGGAACGGCACGCGCCATCCCCAGCTGAGGAAGGCCTCCGAGCGCTGCGCGCCGCCGTCGGGGTGGGGCAGGGCGAAGTTGATGACCAGGAACACGCCGTTGGCGATGATGAAGCCGATGGGGGCGCCCAGCTGCGGGAAGGTGCCGTACCAGGCACGCTTGCCGGCGGGTGCGTTCTCGGTGGCCACGAGGGCAGCGCCCGACCACTCCCCGCCGAGCGCGAAGCCCTGCGCGAGGCGGAGGATCAGCAGCAGCACGGCCGCCCAGACGCCGATCTGGTTGAAGGTGGGCAGGCAGCCGATGAGGAACGTCGCGATGCCCATCGTGAGCAGCGACGTGACGAGGGTGGCCTTGCGGCCGAACCGGTCGCCGAAGTGGCCGAACACGACGGCGCCGATGGGTCGTGCGACCATCGCGGCGCCGAAGACGCCGAACGAGGCGAGCAGCGACGCGGTGTCGTTGCCGGTGGGGAAGAACAGCACCGGGAACACGAGCACCGCCGCCGTGGCGTACGCGTAGAAGTCGTAGAACTCGATCGTGGTGCCGATGAGGCTCGCCGTGATGACGCGCGAGCGCGGATTGGCGGGTGCGGGAGCGGAGGAAGGTGCGGACGAGACAGCCGTAGACATGCAAAACCTGCGTACAGAGAAGGGAGGAGGGGAGCGGTGCCGGAGGCGACGCACCTCGCGGGTGTGCGAGGGCCGGGACCGGGGCGCCACGGGATGGGTGACGCGGACCAGGTGTTCAGCCTACTCTTCGGCGACACCTGTCGGATTCGCGGTCCCCACCGTCCGGGGAGCGGCTCCAGCGATACCTTCACCTACGATGAAGGTATGGACACGCTTCTCGGAATCCTGCACGTCGGCACGGCCGTCTTCATCGTCGGACCGCTCGCGATCCTCCCGCACACCGCCCTGCGGGCGCTGCGCATCCGCAACGTCGACTCGGTGCGCACCCTCGCCACTTCGACGATGGTCTTCGCATGGCTGTCGTTGCTTACGTTCGTCTTCGGGTTCGGCGCCATGGGCATGGCCGATCCGAAGTATCAGCTGACGTTCACGACCCCGTGGATCCTGATCTCGATCATCCTGTACGCCGTCGCGTTCTTGCTGGCGGTGTTCCTGCTCGTCCCGCGCCTGCGCGCCGGGGCCGACGCCATCGAGGCGGCGGGGGCGGATGCCGCGGCGAAGCCCGCCGGCTACGGCGCGATCGCCGGCGTCAGCGGTGTGGTCACCCTGCTGCTCGTCGCGATCGTCGTGCTGATGATCTGGAAGCCCTGAGGCCCGTTCGGCGTCGCGCCCCTCGGCGCGCGACGCCGATCCGTGTCAGGCCCCGCGCAGCTCGCGCAGCGTGAGCGCGGTGCGCAGCGCGGCATCCGCCGCCTCGGCGCCCTTGTCCTCGGTCGACCCGGGGAGGCCCGCGCGGTCGATGCCCTGCTGTTCGTCGTCGAGGGTGAGCACCCCGAACCCGACCGGCTTCCCGGTGTCGAGCGCGACGCGGGTGAGCCCGTCGGTCGCGGCCGACGCGACGAAGTCGAAGTGCGGGGTCCCGCCGCGGATGATCACCCCGAGGGCGACGACCGCGTCGGCTCCGCTCGTGAGTGCGGCCTGAGCGACCACGGGAAGCTCGAACGACCCGGGCACCCGCACGAGGCGCCAGGTGGCGCCGGCGGCGTCGAGCGTGCGGGCCGCTCCGGCGATGAGTCCGTCGGTGATCGTCTCGTGCCACGTGCCGGCGATGACGACGACCTCGATGCCGGTCGCGTCGATCTGATCGGCGGTGCGCGGGGCGCCGTGTCCGCTCATCGGGCGTTCTCCTCGGTGCTGGGGGCCGCCTGGTGGGCGGCGGTGGTGGCGAGCGCCTCGGCGAGAGCGCCGTCGGCGATGATGTGACCCATGCGGTCGCGCTTGGTCTCGAGGTAGCCCTGGTTCGCGGGCCCGACCCCGACGATCAGCGGAACCTGCTCGACGACGTCGACGCCCAGGCGGCGCAGCTGCGCGACCTTGTCGGTGTTGTTCGTCAACAGCCGTACGCGCGCGACGCCGAGGTCCGAGAGGATGCCGGCGGCCGCCGCGTAGTCGCGGGCGTCGGCCGGGAGCCCCAGGGCGAGGTTCGCGTCGACGGTGTCGAGTCCGCGCTCCTGCAGGCTGTACGCGCGCAGCTTGTTGATGAGGCCGATCCCGCGACCCTCGTGGCCGCGCATGTAGATGACGATGCCGCCGTCCTGCTCGATGACGTCGAGGGCGGCGTCGAGCTGCGGGCCGCACTCGCACTTGAGCGAGCCGAACGCCTCGCCCGTGAGGCACTCGGAGTGCACGCGCACCAGCGGGGCCTCCTCGGTGAGCTCGCCCGAGACCACGGCGAGGTGGTCGGTGCCGCTGATGCGGTCGCGGTAGGCGAGGAAGCGGAACACGCCGTGTGACGTCGGCACGAGCGCCTCGGCGCGCAGACTGACGCGACGGCGCGGGCCGGAGGCCGCGGCATCCGTCGGCTCGACCTCGTCGAGATAGGCGATCAGCTGCTCGATCGTGATCACCGGCAGACCGTCGGTCTCGCCGAGCTCGAGCAGCCCGGGCAGTCGCATCATGCTGCCGTCGTCGGACACGATCTCGCAGATGCCGCCGACCGGGGGGAGCCCGGCGAGGCGCATCAGGTCGACAGCTGCCTCGGTGTGACCGGCGCGCTCGCGCACGCCGCCGTCGACGGCGCGCAGCGGCAGGATGTGGCCGGGGCGGATGACGCTCGACGGCGTCGACGCGGCGTCGGCCAGCACGTTGAGGGTGTGCGCGCGGTCCGAGGCGCTGATGCCCGTCGACTGGCGGTCTGCGGCGTCGACGCTGACCGTGTAGGCGGTGCCGCGGGCGTCCTGGTTGACCGGCACCATCGGGGGCAGGTCGAGGCGGTCGGCCCACTCGCCGGGGAGCGGGGCGCAGATGAATCCGCTGGAGTGGCGCACGATCCACGCGATCCACTCCGGGGTCGCGAGGGCGGCGGAGATGATCGCGTCGCCCTCGTTCTCGCGGTTCTCATCGTCGGCGACGATGACGGGCTTGCCCTGACGCAGGGCTTCGAGGGCTTCGGGAATGGTCGACAGGCTCATCGGGAGCCTCCTTCTTCGGGGGACGCAGCGGGGGTGATCGGGGCGCCGGCGGCCGGGAAGGCCAGCAGTCGGCGCACGTGGCGGGCGAGGATGTCTGTCTCGAGGTTCACCGCGTCGCCGACCGCGCGGCGGCCGAGCGTCGTCGCCTCGAGGGTCTCGGGGATGAGCGAGACCTCGAACCAGGGGACGGATGCCGCGGGCTCGCTGACCGCGCTCACGGTCAGGGACGTGCCGTCGACCGCGATCGATCCCTTGTCGACGACGAGGGGCGCGAGCTCGGTGGGCAGCGAGATGCGCAGCACGCGCCACTGGGCGCCCGGGCGCACCTCGAGCAGTGCGCCGGTGCCGTCGACGTGGCCCTGCACGATGTGGCCGCCCAGGCGTCCGCCCGCGCTCGTCGCGCGCTCGACGTTGACGGGGGTGCCGGCGCCGACGCCCGCGAGGGTCGTGACGTCGAGCGTCTGGCGCATCACGTCGGCGGTGAACCAGTCGTCGCCCTGGTCGATGACGGTGAGGCAGACGCCCGAGATCGCGATCGAGTCGCCGTGGTGCGCGTCGGACACCGCCGCGGGCGCCCGCACGGTGAACCGTGCGCCGTCGCCCGAGGGCGAGACATCCGTCACGGTGCCGATCTCTTCCACGATGCCGGTGAACATCAGCTCTCCTTCTCAGAGGTGGTCTCGGATGCCGCGGGCACCGCGACGACCAGCAGGTCGTCGCCGAGC